>SVQJ01000156.1 GCA_015065395.1 Oscillospiraceae bacterium | reverse complement strand
AAGCAAGGATATAATGAGCAAAGGTGACAGGCTGAGCGTGCTGGAGATGGGTATATCCGGGCATTACGGTTTCCTTATGATCCTCTGCTTTATCCGCTATCTGACATATAAGCTTTCTCGTGAGATCAAGGACTGTTTCGATCTCTTCCATAAGATACATTCTTATGTCAAGGGCCACCTGATCGTTACGGCTTCTTGCGGTATGAAGTCTCTTACCTGTTTCGCCGATACGCTCAGTGAGCTCTGCTTCAACGAACATGTGGATATCTTCAGCGGTCATATCTATCTCAAGCCTTCCGCTTTCAAGATCGGAAAGGATCTCCAGAAGGGTCTTTACTATTTTATCTGCCTCACTCTTATCAATGATGCCTGCTTCGCCAAGCATTGTTGCATGGGCAACGGATCCCTTTATATCCACCTTATACATTCTTTTATCGAAGCTTATGGATGAATTAAAATCGTTTACTCTTGTGTCAAGGGCTTTACGGCTTCTGCCTGCCCACATCTGCTGTGCCATAATAAATTATCCTTTCACACAAAAACCGGGGTTGGTGAACAACCCCGTTTTTGATTTTCTTTTAGTTAAGATCGATCTTATCTCCAAGGAGCATCGTACGGACCTTGAGGGGAAGACCGAAGAGATTGATAAAGCCCTGACTATCCTTCTGATCGTAAACATCGTCCTCTCCGAAGGTTGCTACCTCCTCGGAATAGAGAGAATAAGGAGAAGTTACGCTCGCGGGAGTGATATTACCCTTATAGAGCTTCAGCTTAACATCACCTGTTACGGTTTCCTGTGTCTTATCTACAAATGCGGAGAGTGCCTCACGGAGAGGTGTGAACCACTGACCAAAGTATACGCAATCTGCGAATTTTCCTGCGATCATCTGCTTGAAATGAGTAGTCTCACGGTCAAGTGTGATGGTCTCAAGCATTTCGTGAGCCGCGTAGAGAATGGTTCCGCCGGGGGTTTCATAAACGCCGCGGCTCTTCATACCTACAAGTCTGTTCTCAACGATATCAATAATACCGATACCGTTTGCGCCGCCAAGCTCGTTGAGCTTGGTTACCATTTCAACACCGTTCATCTCAACGCCGTCTATAGCGGTGGGAACGCCCTTTTCAAAGTGGATGGTGAGATATGTGGGTGCATCGGGTGCTTTCTCGGGGGTTACGCCCATTTCCAAAATCTCATCGTACTTAGGCTCGTTTGCAGGATCCTCAAGATCAAGGCCCTCATGGGAAAGATGCCACAGGTTCTTATCCTTGGAATAGTTGGTCTCTCTCGTTACGGGAATATCGATGCCTTTTGCAATAGCATAATCGATCTCCTCATCGCGGGACTTGAGCTCCCAGGTTCTCCAGGGAGCGATGATCTCCATTTCGGGAGCGAACGCCTTGATGGTGAGCTCGAAGCGAACCTGGTCATTACCCTTACCCGTGCAACCGTGAGCAATGGCGTCAGCACCCTCAGCCTTTGCGATCTCCACTATTCTCTTTGCGATAATGGGACGTGCAAAAGCGGTACCGAGGAGATATGTGTTCTCATACTTTGCTCCTGCCTTGAGCGTGGGATATACGTAATCCTTTATAAACTCCTCTCTCAGGTCCTCGATATAGAGCTTGGATGCGCCTGTTCTCAGCGCCTTTTCCTCAAGGCCCTCTGTTTCCTTACCCTGACCAACGTCACCGCAAACACCGATGACCTCGCATCCGGGATAATTATCCTTGAGCCATGCTATCATAATGGAGGTATCAAGACCTCCGGAATATGCAAGAACTATCTTTTTGATCTCTTTTTTCATTGTTACAACCTAACCTTTTACTATATACAGCCTTTCGGCAAAAAATTACTTTAACATTATAAGTCAGAGAGCAACGCTTGTCAATATGCACATTAAACAAAGAAGAAATATTTATTTATAATTATTCACTATATTTGTATATCGTTGCATATTTATTCGCTGATTGCAACTCCGCTATCTCTTGCCGCCTGAGCCACAGCGCGAGCAACAGCCTTTACCACCCTTTCGTCAAGGGGATCGGGAAGGATATAATCCTCGCAAATCTCATCATCTGAAACTATATCTGCGATAGCCTTTGTGGCAGCAAACTTCATAGCATCGTTTATATCGGATGCTCTTGCATCGAGAGCGCCTCTGAAGATACCGGGAAAAGCAAGAACGTTATTTATCTGATTTGCAAAATCGCTTCTACCCGTCCCCACGACCCGTGCACCGCCCCTCTTTGCTTCTTCGGGCATGATTTCGGGTGTGGGATTTGCCATAGCAAATACAACGGCATCCTTATTCATGGTACCAACCATCTTTTCCGAAAGAACACCGGGCGCTGAAACACAGACAAAAACATCGGCGCCGCAAATGACGTCGGAAAGCTCTCCCCTTTCCTTATTGGGGTTTGAGCATTTTGCCACAGCGTAATGAGCAGGGTTTTCAAAGCTGTCTCCATCGGCAAGCGCGCCGAAGCGATCGACGTATATTATATTTTTACATCCCATTGCGGCAATATGGGCTCCGATAGCGCATCCCGCCGCACCTGCGCCGTTTATTACGATCTTGACTTTGTTAATTTCCTTTTTAACAAGCCGTAATGCATTTGTGAGAGCTGCTCCCACCACGACAGCAGTTCCGTGCTGATCGTCATGAAAGACCGGGATATCGCAAATCTCCCGAAGTCTGCGCTCTATTTCAAAGCAACGGGGCGCCGAAATATCCTCAAGATTTATACCGCCGAAACTTCCCGCAAGAAGAGAGACTGTTTTAACGATCTCGTCTGTATCCTTTGAGCGGATACACAAGGGAAATGCATCTATATCCGCAAATGCTTTGAAAAGGAGGCATTTGCCCTCCATAACGGGCATTCCTGCTTCAGGTCCGATATCACCGAGGCCGAGCACTGCGCTGCCGTCCGTTATAACAGCCACGGTATTATGGCGGTTAGTCAGCTTATAGGAAAGAGATGGGTCCTTCTGAATCGCAAGGCAAGGCTCGGCAACACCCGGAGTATAGGCAACGGCCAGATCCGCCTTGGTTTTTGCAGGCGCATTTGCCGCAATTCTTATTTTTCCCGCCCATTCATAGTGTTTTTTTAATGCAAATTCTTTTTTATCCATAATTTTACCGTTTCAAAAAAATTCAGTTTAACAATTATATTACTTTTTTTAATTCATATCAAGAGTTTTCCTGAATATTACAAGTTTTTTCGACTCTTCCCTGTGTCATAATAATAACAGTATCAAAGAAAGGAAAACAGCTATGAAAAAAATTATACCGTCCGGCGCGATGGTTCTTTTTGCTCTCTGTCTTACCGTTTCCTGCTCCGCGGGACCGGACACTAACATTCCGCCTACTGCCGCAGTGCACAATGAAAACACAGCATACAACTGGTACTGCAAGAAAACAGATGACAATTCCCAGCCTTTGGCAGACTCTCTCTTTTCATTCATGGAAAACGACAGTCTTGCAACTTATTATATAGATAAAAGCCACAGTGATTTCGATGCGGACGATAAGGTCATCTATCTCACCTTTGACGCAGGATACGAAAACGGAAACGTGGAAAAAATACTTGATACGCTCAAGGAAAAGGAAGCAGTTGGTGCTTTTTTCGTTCTTGAGAATCTGGTACTGAGAAATACAGATCTGGTTCGGAGAATGGAAAAAGAGGGCCACCTTGTTTGCAACCATACGGCAACTCACCCGGATATGACTGCAAAGATAGGCAAGGAAGCTTTTATGGAAGAGCTTTGGAGGCTTGAGGATGTCTGCGCGGACTCGGGAATAACACTTTCGAATTATTACAGACCTCCTGAGGGACGTTTTTCTGAGCAGAACCTGAGAATCGCTGCAGATGAGGGATATAAAACAGTTATGTGGAGCTATGCATATGTGGACTGGGACAATAACGCTCAGCCTTCCCCCGAGGAGTCAATAAAAAAGGTACTTTCCGGTACACACAACGGCGAGGTCATCCTTTTGCACCCCACATCTGCCACCAATGCTCAGATCCTCGGTGATCTTATAGATGCATGGAGAGATATGGGCTTTCGTTTCGGCACTCTTGATGAACTGACAAAATAAAACAGCACACCCTACGCAGAAAAAATGAATGAGGCATACCATATCGTGCAAAAATGCAGCAAAAGATCTCTTTCAAATTTCAGTTTGATGAAGAGATAAAAGGTGTTTTCTGTTCTTTCCTTGAAAGGAAAGAACCAAAGGAACTTTAAGAAGACAACGATAGCAAAAAGGCAAAAAGACCAAAAAAAGAGAGAGAAGCACCAAAATGAACGAGCTCATTTTGGTGCTTCTCTCTCTTTTTTGGGTTGGGCACCTTCGGTGCCTCAGCCAAAGCAGATTTCTGCTTTGGCGACACCTTTTGCCTTGCATGATTCAGCTAAACCAA
>SVQJ01000155.1 GCA_015065395.1 Oscillospiraceae bacterium | reverse complement strand
TATTTAATCGGCAGAGTTTGTTTTTTGTCACGCTTTGCTATGACTTTTCTGCGTTCTGCGCCTTTTTCGACAGTCTGCGTTCTTTCCTTGAAAGGAAAGAACCAAAGGAACTTTAAGAAGGACAACGATAGCTAAAAGGCAAAAAGGCCCTAAAAAGAGGGAGATTCACAAAAATGAACGAGCTCATTTTTGTGAATCTCCCTCTTTTTAGGCTTGGGCACCTTCGGTGCCTCTGTCAAAGCAGATTTCTGCTTTGGCGCCGCCTTTTGCCTTGCAAACTTCAGCTAAACCCATTATTAAAGTTTTTTGCAGAGCTTTTTTCAAAAAAGCGACCGTATCTCCCGTTGAAAAACACATTTTTTCCACAGTCTTTTCCTATTGCACATGAGAGAAAAATGTGTTATCATAATATAAACTTTCGGAAAGGTATGGTGATTTTTATGTATGGTGAAATGCAAAAAAAGCTGGGTATTTATATCCACATACCTTTTTGCCGCACAAAATGCGCTTACTGTGATTTTTACTCCTTTATTCCAAAAAGCGAAGGGATATATGAGCGGTATACCGAGGCGCTGATAAAGCACATGGAGGCGTATCGGGAGGCGGCACAGGATTATGTGCCGGACAGCGTTTACATAGGCGGAGGAACACCCACTGCTCTCCCTGCGGAGTATCTGCTGAAGATCATCAGAAGCGTGAAGCGTAATTTCCGTCTTTCCAAAAACACGGAGTTTACCGTTGAAGTAAATCCGGGCACCTGTGATTATAAGACCTTTGTCCGCCTTCGCCGTGCGGGGGTAAACCGTATCAGCATGGGGCTTCAATCTGCTGTTCCCGAAGAATTAAAGGCGCTCACCAGAAGCCACTCGAGAGATGACTTTGAGGAGTGCTTTAAGGCGGCGCGTGCGGCGAAGATCAGAAACATCAGCGTTGATCTTATGTTCGGTATTCCCAAGCAGACTGTGAATAGCCTTCTTTCGAGCATCGATTATCTAACGCGTCTCCATCCCGATCATATTTCTTTGTACGATCTGAAGATTGAGGAGGGGACTCCCTACAGCCGTATTGCTCATACTCTGTTGCTGCCGGATGAGGATACGGAATTCGATATGTATCATAATGCCATTGAGCTTCTGAAGCGTCGGGGCTATAACCAGTATGAGATATCCAATTTTGCCCGCCCCGGCAGGATGAGCTATCATAATCTGAAATATTGGAACTGTGAGGAGTATCTGGGCTTCGGCCCCGGCGCGTATTCCTATTTCAACCGCAATCGTTTTTCATTCGTCCGTAATATTGAGGCTTATATCAAGGGTGTTGAGGATCCCCAAAGCAGGATCAAGATCACGGAGGGGCTTGAGGAAATAAGCGGAAAGGCACAGCTTGGTGAGTATATCATGCTTCGCTTGCGGCTGAACGAGGGCATATCCGTAAACGAGATCGCACGGAGATACGGAGTTGATTTCGTTGCACTATACGGAAAAAAAGCAGAAAGATATATACAGTACGGGTATATGAAAAGATCGGGCGACCGCTTTTTCCTCACCACGCAGGGAATGTTTATTTCGAATTATATTTTGTCTGATCTTCTTTCATTTGAGGATCTGGGTGCACTTTCTCCTGCAAATAATTTTTAGTTCATATTGTTCTTTCCTTGAAAGGAAAGAACCAAAGGAACTTTAAGAAGACAACGATAGCTAAATGGCAAAAAGGCCCTAAAAAGAGTAAATAGGGGAAAATGAGCGAGCTCATTTTCCCCTATTTACTCTTTTTAGGTTATGCCGCCTTCAGTGCCCAAGCCTAAGCACTGATCTGCTTTGGCGATACTTATTGCCTTGTAATCTTTAGATAAAACCATACTTAAAATTTTTTGCAAACCTTTTTCAAAAAAGCCACTGCTTCCCTGCGTCAAACTTGAAGCTTATCTTTTTGCTTTTCCGGCTTGCTTTTGACCCTTGGATGCTTTAGCGCTGCCGCTGTTTTTCTTTGAGGAGCCGTTTTCTTTTTTTGCAGGTGATCTTTTGTTTTTTTGACTTCTTTGTTCGGGCCTTTTTTGGGAGACGTTGCCTGAGTGTTTTGCGTTAGCAGTCCTTTCGGGGGTGACGAGGCAATCCCCGCCGTGCCCGATAAGGTCTTCACGGCCAGCTTTTTTAAGAGCCTCTCTTACGAGAGGGCGATTCTCGGGGCGGCGGTATTGCAAAAGTGCTCTTTGAAGCTGCTTTTCCCTGTAATCGGTGGGGCAGTATATCTCCTTGTCGGTGAGCGGATCTATTCCTGTATAGAACATAACGGTGGAAGCGGTTCCGGGGGTAGGATAATAGTCCTGTACCTGTTCGGGGTTCAGTCCTATTTTTTTCGTGTAGAGCGCAAGCTCTACTGCATCGGAAAGTCTGCTTCCCGGATGGCTTGACATCAGATAGGGAACAAGATACTGCTTAAGCCCTTCCTCTTCGCTCAGTCGGAAGAATTTTTCACGGAATTTATCGTATACGGAGATATCGGGCTTACCCATGCAGGCAAGAACGTGGGCTGAGCAGTGCTCGGGCGCAACCTTGAGCTGTCCGCTAACGTGATCGCGCACAAGCTTTCTGAAAAAGCTGTCGTCCTTGTCAGCCAGCATATAATCAAATCGGATGCCGCTTCTGATGAACACCTTTTTTACTCCGGGGATTTTTTCCACCTCTGAAAGCAGCTTTATGTATTCAGAGTGGTCTGCCTCAAGATTTTTGCAAGGAGTTGGAACAAGACATCTCTTATTCTGACAAACTCCGCTTTCGAGTTGTTTTTTACAGGCAGGAGATCGGAAATTTGCAGTGGGACCGCCGATATCGTGGATATATCCCTTGAAATCGGGCATGGATGCAATGATCTTTGCCTCGTTTACCACGCTTTCTATGCTTCGGGAGCGCACACTGCGTCCCTGGTGGAAGGCGAGCGCGCAGAAATTACATCCTCCGAAGCATCCTCTGTTATGAGTGATGGAAAATTTGACCTCTGCAATGGCGGGTATCCCTCCGTCCTTTTCATACATCGGATGGTAATTTCTCATAAAGGGCAGAGCGTATACCCGGTCAAGCTCCTCGCGCTCCAGGGGAGGCTGGGGCGGATTCTGGACAAGCATCCTGTCATCGTAGTATTCAACTATTGCCTTGCCGTTAACGCTGTCATTGTTTTTATACTGAAGTGCAAATGCCGCGGCGTATTTCTTCTTGTCGCTTTTCAGCTCATCGTAGGTATAGCCGCGAGGCTCGCCGTTTTCATCGTTTCCGGCTGCGCAGGGGAAATTGATCTTCTCACCCTTTTTGCAAAGATAGGAGGTTCCTCTCACGTCACGGATCTTCTTGACGGGAATACCCTTATCCAAAAGACGGGCGATCCTTGTGATGGATCGTTCGCCCATTCCGTAGGAGAGAATATCGGCACGGGAATCCACAAGTATACTGCGGCGCACCTTATCGCTCCAATAATCGTAATGTGCACAGCGGCGAAGGGAGGCCTCTATGCCTCCGATGATTATGGGAACGTCGCCGAATGCCTCGCGTATACGGTTACAATAAACGATAACAGCCCGGTCAGGCCGATAGCCTGCCTTTCCGCCGGGTGAATAATAATCGTTAGTTCTTTTCTTCTTAGCGGCGGTATAGTGGCATACCATGGAATCTATATTACCGGCGCTCACAAGAAAGCCGAGACGGGGGCGGCCGAATTTTTTCATTGCCTCACAGCTTTTGTAATCAGGCTGGGGAAGAATTGCAACCACGAAGCCCTCGCTTTCCAGAACGCGGCAGATAAGAGAAGCGCCAAAGGAAGGGTGATCCACATAGGCATCTCCCGAAACATAAACAAAATCGGGAACGTCTCTGCCGAGCGATCGTACCTCTTCGGGGGTAACAGGCAAAAAGCCCTTATATTTTTCTTCCATTTTCAGCACTCTCCTTTCTGTTGCTTTTCGTTTTGCAGCTTTTCAAAATATTCATCCCTTGAGATAATGGTGTTTAAGGCATCGAGAAATGCGGTGGGAGTGAGTCCTCTGGGAAGGTTCAGGCTGCTTGCAAAGGCATCCCTCAGTTCGCGGCTGTCGGCATTACCGGTAAAGCCGCCCTCGAACAGGTCTGCCTTGGTTATACCGCCCACAGAGGAAGTATTGCCCTCAAAGGGATGGTTTTTAACAAAATCCGAAAAAAGATCACGAAGAAGATCGGCTTCCATGCCTTCAACTCCCAGTGTGCCCTCCTTGGAACCCTCCTTTTTTCGTCTTTCCTTTCCCTTTACCTGGGGGATATAAAGATTGTATATCTTTTCCTTCGGGATCGCGCCGGATAGATGAGCGCGGATGACCTTACCTGCTCCGTCGCTGTCGGTAAGGATGATGACACCGTTTTTAGAAATACTTTTTATAAGTGAAAGCTTATCCTTGCCTTTGAAAACGCCGAAGCCGTCTGTGGTGATAACCGTTGCGTCTATTACGGATGAAAGCTTTATT
>SVQJ01000154.1 GCA_015065395.1 Oscillospiraceae bacterium | reverse complement strand
AGACGTCGTGCAAAGGGCAGAGCAAGACTTACTCACTAAGTTCTTGTGTGTCTGAATAAGGCCCGGCGTCGGTCAGTATGACCGACAACCTCCGACGTGGCTCCGACCCCGGATCCTGGCGGAGGTTTTTATTTTGTAAAAACGGAGGATAGAAATGAAGCTTCGTGCAATAAGTGAAAACCATTTGTACCGCAAGGCTTATTCAGGCGGCAGAAGAGCCGTCAGCGCAACGATCGCAGTTTATGTTCTCCGGGATAAAAAGGCCAAAGCTTTGAGATCGGCCAATCCGCAAAAGGAAGCTATCAACAGAGTTGGGATCACAGCCTCAAAGAAAGTGGGAGGCGCCGTAGAAAGAAACCGCGCGAAAAGAGTTATACGCGAAGCGTACAGACTTACCGAGGCGGGCATAGGCATAAAAAAGGGCTATCTTGTTGTTATTGCGGCAAGAGAAGCTGCTACGGTCTCTAAAATGCAGGACGTTATGCGTGACTTGCAGTATTGTCTCAAACGGCTCGATTTGCTTTCGGAACCGATTTCCAAGGATGAAAACAATGCTTAAACGCTTGATCCTGGCGCCGGTCAGGTTTTATCGGCGCTATATTTCCCCTTCAAATCCCCCCTGCTGCCGATTCACCCCGAGCTGCTCTCAGTATTGTATTGATGCGGTGGAGGAATGGGGAATAATCAGAGGGCTTGCCCTCAGCCTTTGGCGGATAATACGGTGTAATCCGTGGAGCCGCGGCGGAGAGGATCCTGTCCCTGAAAACAAAAGAAAAAGAAACAAAAAAACTGAAAACGAAAGAAATTAGAAATGAATTTTTTTGATTACATTGCTATGCCCTTCGGCTATCTCATGCAGTTCTGCTGTATGATAAGCCCCGGTCAGAATTATCTGATAGCTCTGATCTATTTTACCGTTATAATTCAGATAATCCTCTGTCTTATTTTCGGTATAAAGCAGCAGAAGAACATGATAAAGCAGGCATCCATTGCTCCTATGGCTGCGGCTCTTCGTAAGAAGTATGCAGGTCGTGATGATGCTGTAACCCGTCAGAAGCTTCAGCAGGAAACCATGGAGCTTTATCAGAAGCACGGCTACAGCCCCCTTGGCGGATGCTTCCCCATGCTTATTCAGCTTCCCATCATCATGGCGCTGTATAACGTTATTGTTGCTCCTCTGCAGAATATGTTTATGCTCACTCAGGCAAAGATCGACGTGCTTCTCAGCACCCTTGCCCGTGAACATACTCATCTGCTTTCTCAGGCAGCGCTTGATCAGCTTGCCCATAATCAGTCCCGTCTTGCTCAGGTAGAAGCTCTGAAGCTTGTTAAAGACGGATCCCTTGACGGACTTCTCAGCGGTGAGGCAGGAGATATCGTTGAACAGCTGGCAAGCCGTGCGAATGCTCTCCCCAGCTATTCCTCCTTCGGATTGGATTTTTCCACAAATCCCGAGGCAGGATTGTCTGCTGACAGTATTGCTAAATTCTGGCCCTTGCTCATAGTTCCCGTGCTTATTATCGCAACGATGATAGCAAGCCAGAAGCTTTCCAGAAAATTCGGCTATCAGGACCCCACCATCACCCAGCAGCAGGGCGGTTGCTCCATGAACGTAATGATGTATTCAATGCCCGTTCTTTCTGCGTGGATCTCTCTCAGAATGCCTGCCGCTGTAGGTGTGTACTGGATATACCGTTCCGTGACTGCAACCCTTCAGCAGTTCATTCTTTCAAAGGTAATGCCTCTCCCAAAGTTTACGGAGGAGGATTATAAGAAGGCTGAGAAGGAAATGAACGGAACATCAAAGAGGAAGAAAAATTCCGAAAAGGTTCCTTATACAGGTGAGAAGAAGCGTTCTCTCCATCATATAGACGATGATGACGACGATACCGTTCTTCCCCCCAAAAAGGAAACAGCCCCCGCACTTGAGTCTTCTGTAAAAGAGGAAGAAAAGGAAGAAAAGAACGAAAACGTCGATCCTTCCAAGGCTCCCGTTATGAAGGAAGATAAGGGAAACAAAAAGTATCAGAAAAAGTAATTATCGGGGATCTGATCCCCTTTCCAAAGGCGGATTTTGATTCTGCCTTTGTCTTGCGGACAAAAAATATAAATAACGGAGATAGTATGGCACAGGAAATTATTATCCAAGGCAAGACTCTTGACGAGGCTATGGCCGAGGCAAATGCTAAATATAACGGTGATAATGTGCAGTTTGAGATCCTGGAAATGCATAAAAAGGGTATTTTCGGTATCGGCGCGGCTCCTGCAAAGATCAAGGTGATCATCAATGATACAGAGGATGATGAGGATACGGATCTTTCCGGAATAGTTGCATCTATAAAGGGTCTCGGAGTTACCACCAATAAGGGCGGCGGAGATGAAGCTTCAGAAAAGGCCGCTGAAAAAGAAAAGAAGGCTGCTCCCGAAAAGAAGAAGGAAAAGCCTCAGAAGGCGGAAAAGAAGCAGGAAGAAAAAAAGCCTGAAGAAAAGCAGAAGAAGGAAGCTTCTGTTGCTCCCGAAAAGAAGGAGAAGGCACAGAAGCCCGCAGAGAAGCCCGAAAAGAAGAGCGCACCCGTGAATAAGGAGCCCAAGGTCATTGAGGTTTCCGAGAAGGAAATGGAATGTGCGCTGGATTTTGCAAATTCCATTCTTCGTAATATGGGTGTTAATGCCGAGGCGAAGTACGTAGGTGACGAGCCCTCCGGCATCGGCGGAAACACTTATCCCCATATCGAGATCGTTGGTGAGGGTGCAGGTATCCTTATCGGTCATCATGGTGAAACTCTGGATGCCATCCAGTATCTTGTAAACCTTTGCGCTCACCGCAAGGGCGGTTCCAATTCCAAGGAATTTGTCAAGATCATCGTTGACATTGAGAATTATAGAGAGAAGAGAGAGGAAACTCTCCGTGCTCTCGCAAGAAGAACAGCTATGAAGGCTGTAAAGTATAAGCGCAATATCGTGCTGGAGCCGATGAACCCCTTTGAAAGAAGAATCATCCACTCCGAGATTCAGGAAATTGAAAACGTGTCCACCCATTCAGTCGGCAGCGATGAAAACCGCAAGATCGTGGTTTGCTATGAGGGTGCTGATAAGGTTCAGCGCCGTCGCCGCTCAAACTCAAAGCCCAAGGGCGCGGAGAAAACAGCTCCCGTTTCCGATGAGGCATCCGGCGAGCTTCTCAGCGCAGTTGATGCTGTGATGGAAAGCGCGGCATCGGACGCAGAATGATTTTTCGGGGTTGCTTGCTTCGGCGGCAACCCCGTTTTGATTGAAGAGAAAAGATAAGATTGAGAGTGAAAAGAAAAAGAATAATTGTGCTGTGAGCACAATTATTCAAAGCGTCTTTTCTTCTAAAGGAGAATGACCATGTTCGGAGAGACTGTTGCTGCGATCTCGACACCTAAAGGCAAGGGCGGGATATCGGTTATCAGAATAAGCGGTGAGAACAGTGCGAGGATTCTTGAAAAGGCTTTTCGCCCCGCGGGGAAAATATCTCCCGTTGAATATCCCAGAAGGGCAGTTTTCGGAACTGTTGTGGACGGGGATGAGGAAATAGATACAGCTATTGCCGTGTTTTTCACCCGAGGTGCATCCTTTACCGGTGAGGAAAGCGCGGAGATCAGCTGTCACGGCGGTATTGCCGTAACACAGGCGGTGCTTTCTGCCGTTTTTAAGGCAGGGGCGGTTCCCGCCGAGGCGGGTGAGTTTACGAAAAGAGCCTTTATCAACGGCAAGCTCACGCTTACGGAGGCAGAGGCCGTTGGCAGGCTTATCGATGCGGACACAGACAGCCGTCGCCGTCTTGCTTCCAACGCGCAGAGGGGATCACTCAGCCGAAAGACCGAGATAATAAGAGATTCCCTGGCAGATGTTCTTTCAGCTCTTTATGCCGCAATAGATTATCCTGATGAGGATATCGGCAATGAAGGAGAAGAGCAGATAAGCCTTGTTATTGAAGAAAATATCAACCGCCTCTCTGCACTTCTTGCCACCTATAAAACGGGAAGCGCCATAGCAGACGGAGTGGTCACAGCTATATGCGGCTCTCCCAATTCGGGGAAAAGCACCCTTTATAATCTTTTGTGCCAAAGCGAAAAAGCAATAGTAACTGATATAGCCGGAACCACCCGTGATACCCTTTGGGAGACCGTAGACGCAGGCGGAATAACTCTTCGTCTTGCCGATACCGCAGGCATTCGCGATACGGGGGATGCGGTGGAGAGCATTGGCGTTGAAAGAGCTATCGAATGTATGAAAACGGCAGAGCTCGTGATTACGGTCTTTGACGGATCAAAGGCTTTGGAGGATGCAGAAAGGGAGCTTCTGTGCACCCTTTCAACCCTTGATTGTGCGAAGATCGCCGTAATTAATAAATCAGATAAGGACAACTTCAGCGTTGATGAAGAAATATCAAAGGTCAATGATAAGACCGTTGTTATGTCGGCAAAGTGCGCCGAGGGACTGCAGGAGCTTTACTCGGCCATAA
>SVQJ01000153.1 GCA_015065395.1 Oscillospiraceae bacterium | reverse complement strand
GCGGTCGGAACTATTACCGTGGGAAAAATAATGCATGGTGCCAACGACGATCATTCCTTTGAAATCTTCGGAACACGCGGCAGTGTTTGCTTTGATCTCATGCAACCCAATTATCTCAGATATTACGATGCAACTGCTCCTGAAAAGCTGCGCGGTTATACTGATATTGAGTGTTGCGGACGTTATCCTGCGCCCGGCGGGGTATTTCCCGGAGTAAAGGCCCCTGTTGGATGGCTTCGCGGTCACGTCGGCAGTATGCATAATTTTCTTTCTTCAGTTCACTTAAATCAGCAAGCAAGTCCTTCCTTTGATGATGGTGCTGCGGTACAAAAAATAATGCAAGCAGCATATTTTTCCGCAAGCGAAGGTATAAGAGTTGATATCCATGGTTGAAAATGTTTTAATTGTAGGTCTGTGCGGACGGAGCGGAAGCGGAAAAGGGTATGTGTGCGATCTTTTTAGCCGTTACGGTATCCCGTCTGTTGATACAGATGCGGTATACAGGGATATCGTTGACTGCGGCTATCCCGAGGATAATTCTTGCCTTTTTGAGCTTCGTGAAGAGTTTGGCGATGCAATCATCCGTGGTGGCGGCGGGCTTGACAGAAGGAAGCTTGCGGATATTGTTTTTTGCGATCATAACGAGGATAGTCTAAAGCGCCTCAATGAAATAACCCATAAATACATACTTGAGAAGACCCTGGACCTTGTCCGTGAATTCGGGCATTTAGGGTACCGTTGCGTTATTATTGATGCTCCCGTGCTCTTTGAAAGCGGATTTGACCGAATCTGCGACCGTACGATATGCGTTACCGCTCCTTTGGATGTTGCTGTTCTGCGGATTTGTAACCGAGACGGAATTACTCCGGAGAAAGCCAAAAGCAGATTGGCGGGACAAATGTCCGAATCTCGTATCCGCGCTATTTGCGATATGGAGATATATAACGATGGCGTGTCAGATGTGGAAGAGCAGATCGTCAATATTATTGAATATTTTGGTTTGGTCGGAGGCTTGCATGAAAAACAATAAAGCGCTGGTTCGCAGTGCGGTAATCGTATCCATTATTGCTCTTTCTTTGCTCTGCGGATTTGTGTTCCAGCTTATTTGGGACGCCATGGACAGACGAAACTATCCGCAGAAATATGATGATTATGTTCAGGTTTATGCTTATGAGTACGGTGTTCCGGAATATGTGCTGTATTCCGTGATAAAGGTTGAAAGCGATTTTTCCTCCGGTGCCGTTTCCGATGCCGGTGCCATCGGACTTATGCAAATGCTGCCCACAACTTTTGTATGGCTCACCAGTGAAAACGGAGAGAATCTTGATAGTGCCATGCTTTATGATCCCAAGACCAATATAAAGTACGGTGCATACTATCTTTCAAAGCTGTACTTACAGTTTGGCACTTGGGATGAGGTATATGCCGCTTATAACGCCGGACCCACGAAGGTTACGGAATGGCTTTCTGACGAAAAGTATTCGGATGACGGAAAAACACTTGACAAAATACCTTATAAGGAAACGCGGGATTACGTAAAAAAAGTAAAAAAAGCAAATGAAATATATATAAAATTATATTATGAGGACTAAGAAAGGATAAACTGAAATGTCTGAAAAAACAAAAGCACAGCTCCTTGCAGAAGAGCTCCTTTACAAAAAACAGTCTGCATTTGAAACAATGAACGAGGAAGAGATGGCAAATGCATATAAGTATGCTGACGAATATGCCGAGTATCTCTACAATTCCAAAACCGAGAGAGAAGCGGTGGCAACCTCCATCAAATTTCTTGAGGAAAAGGGATATATTGAATACAAACTCGGAGACAATGTTGTCGTAGGCGGAAAATATTATCTTAACAACCGTGATAAAGCCCTTTTTGCTTTCTCCGTAGGTACGGAAAACATAAATGAGGGCGTACGTATCTGTGCGGCACATATTGATTCCCCCAGACTTGACATGAAGCCCCATCCTCTTTTTGAGAATGACGGGTTTGGTTATCTCAAGACCCACTATTACGGAGGTATCCGCAAGTACCAGTGGCCCACGCTTCCTCTTGCTCTTCACGGTGTCGTAACAAAGAAAAACGGAGAGACCGTTGAAGTAAATATCGGTGAGGATGCAGGCGATCCCATCTTCGTTGTTACTGATCTTCTCCCTCATCTTGCACGTGAGCAGTCTAAGACCCCTCTTGGCCAGGCATTCGGCGGAGAGTGCCTTAATATCGTTATCGGTGCTTCTCCTCTTATGGAAGACGGAAAGCCTTGTGAGTGTGACAGTAAGATAAAGCTTCACATGATGAAGCTTCTCAACGAAAAATACGGTATAATTGAAAGAGATTTTGTAACTGCGGAGCTTTGCGCCGTTCCTGCCGGCAAGCCTATGGATATCGGTCTTGACAGAGTCCTTCTCGGCGGCTACGGCCACGATGACAAGGTTTGTGCATATCCCGCGCTTACTGCTCTTACAGATAAGACCACTGATACTCATACAGTGATCTGTGTTCTTGCTGACAAGGAAGAAACAGGCAGCGATGGCGTAAGCGGTATGCAATGCACTCTTCTTGCAGAGCTTATAGATGAGATAGCAAAGGCGCTCGGCGGCAACGGAAATGTTTGCAGAAGCCGCTCTATGTGCCTTTCTGCAGATGTAAACGCCGGCTATGATCCCAACTATCCCGAGGTGTTTGAAAAGAATAATGCGGCTATCGTTAACTGCGGTGTTGTTATGACCAAGTATACCGGTAGCGGCGGTAAGTATTCCACCAATGATGCCGGTGCTGAATTTGTCGGTAAGATCCGTGATATGTTCGAAGAGGACAACGTACTCTGGCAGTCTGCTGAAATGGGTAAGATCGATATCGGCGGTGGCGGAACAGTTGCAAAATATGTTGCAAATCACAATATCGATACAGTTGACCTTGGTGTTCCCGTGCTTTCAATGCACGCTCCCTTCGAGGTTATCTCCAAGCTTGATCTTTACGAGACCTATAAGGCATTCCTCTCTTTCTGTAAGTAAGATTAATGCTAAACAAACTTAAAGAAGTAAAAGAACGATATCTTAATATAGAGAAACAGCTGTCACTTCCCGAAACTGTCAGTGATAATGAGCTTTATAAGAAGCTTATGAGGGACTATAAGGAGCTGACACCTGTAATGGAGAAATACGGAGAGTATGAAAAAATGCTCTCCGATTTCCAAGGGGCGGACGAGCTACGACAAAGCGAAGCCGACCCTGATATGCGCGCACTGGCTGAGGAAGAGTATTATTCACTTAAGGAAATACTTGCCAAAACTGAGGAGGAACTAAAGATCCTTCTGCTTCCTAAAGACCCTAATGACGATAAGAATGTTGTTGTGGAGATTCGCGCAGGTGCAGGCGGGGAAGAAGCTGCTCTGTTTGCAGGCGTTCTTTACAGAATGTATACCATGTTCGCTGAGTCCCACAGATTCAAAACGGAGCTAATGTCCGTTAATGAAACCGGTCTTGGCGGTTATAAGGAGATCACCTTCACGGTTTCAGGTGAAGGTGCATATTCACGATTGAAATATGAATCCGGTGTTCATCGCGTACAAAGAGTTCCGGAAACCGAGTCCTCAGGTCGTATTCATACTTCAACGGCAACTGTCGCCGTTCTTCCTGAGGCAGAAGATGTTGAGGTTGAAATAAATCCTCAGGATCTGGTAGTGGAAACATGCAAATCCAGCGGTGCGGGTGGTCAGCACGTAAATAAAACCGAGTCTGCTATAAGAATTATCCACAAGCCGACAGGTATTATCGTAGAGTGTCAGGATGAGCGGAGCCAGTTCAAGAATAAGGATAAGGCAATGAAGCTGCTTCGTGCAAAGCTTTATGATATGAAGCAAAGAGAGCAGACAGAAAAAATTGCAGGCGAGAGAAAAATGCAGGTTGGCAGCGGAGACCGCAGTGAGCGGATCCGAACCTATAATTTCCCCCAGGGCAGAATATCCGATCATAGGATTCAATTAACACTCTATACCCTTGAATCCTTTGTTAACGGTGAGCTTGATGAGGTTATTGATGCTCTCGCCACTGCCGATAACGCTGAGAGATTAAAGGGCGGATGATGGTTTTCATCTGTTGTCAGTTCGATACAGAAAGGTGGAGTATATAATGAAAACTGAATATATTGCACTTTGTGCTGACAGTAATGAAGAGTATATCAGAGCCGGAGAAATGCTCAGATCCGGCGGACTTGTTGCCTTTCCTACCGAAACTGTTTACGGTCTCGGTGCAAATGCTTATGATCCTTTGGCGGCAGAGAAGATCTTTGCCGCCAAAGGCAGACCATCAGATAATCCCTTGATCGTACACGTTGCAGATGCTCGTGATGCTGAAGCATTTGCATATACAAATGACCTTTATTATAAGCTGGCAGAGCATTTTATGCCCGGGCCACTTACTGTAATATTACCCAAAAAAAGCAATATTCCAAAATCGGTAACGGGGGGACTCGATACCGTTGCTGTCAGAT
>SVQJ01000152.1 GCA_015065395.1 Oscillospiraceae bacterium | reverse complement strand
TATTGCCTTGATGACCGGATCAATCTCGAAAAGCAAAGAGATATGGGCTATCCTGCAACTGCAGAGCTTTCCGATGGCTCACTTATTACTGTTTATTATCAGGCGCTCCCTGACGATTGGCACACAAGCATACTTTATACGAAATGGCGGCTCGATCCCCATAAATAAGAAAGGATGTAAACAATGAAGGTAATCATACCTGAACGCGAACAGGGAATCGTTCACAGATATCCCTCTGATCATAACCCCTTTAAGTATAACGCTTGGCCCTCACTTTGCCGCGGCGATAACGGCTGGCTTTATGCCGTTGCTTCCGGCCTTCGTATGTCTCACGTTGACCACGCAGGAAAGAATATAATGTGGGTAAGCTTTGATGAAGGTAAAACATGGACTCCCCCCATCGTGGTATACGATTCGAGGATCGATGACCGCGACCCCGGAATAATCAATCTGGGCGGCGGGAGGCTTCTCATGTCCTGGTATACCGATAATTACGATAATTATCTTGACCACATGCAGGAGCAGACCTGGCTTGCCGATGGCGATAAGGCTATGATGAAGGGCTGGAGTGAATATTGGCATACCCTTTCCGATGAGGATTATAACAGCGAAAAGGGCTCCTACGTGTGTACCTCCGATGATAACGGCGTCACCTGGAGCGCACCTGTAAAACTGAATGTCCATTCCCCTCACGGTCCCTGTGCTTGTAAGGACGGAACTCTCGTATATATGGGTAAGAGATTCGAGCCTGAGTATGCTTTCGATAATGATTTCGTATGCTATACCAGTACCGACGACGGAAAAACATGGGAGTATGCAGGAACGGTACCCCCCTGTGAGGACGCAGATTACGGTCAGATGTATGAAGCTCATCAGGTGGAGCTTCCCTCAGGCAGAATTCTCGGCGGTATGAGAGTTAACGGAAGAAAAGAAGCACCCTATGATTCCGTATATGTTACATATTCCGACGATAAGGGCAAGACCTGGTCAACACCTAAATGTATTGGTGTGGACGGAATGCCCCCTCATTTCATGGTGCATTCCTCCGGTGCGGTTATTTGCAGCTATAGCTGCCGCAATTTCGACTGTATGTCCGAAAGAGCAGTAGTAAGCCGGGACGGCGGCGAGACCTGGAGCGAGGACTATATCCTTAACGATAATATCAATCTGAATAAGCAGAGAGATATGGGATATCCCGCAACGGTAGAGCTCCCCGATGGCTCTCTCTATACCATCTTCTATCAGGCACTCCCGGATGATTGGCATACAAGCGTCCTCTGGACAAAGTGGCAACTGGAAAAATAAAAGATCAAAGCCGCAGGTACTTCAATTCCTGCGGCTTTTATGTTGAAATTATATTGGTGATAAAAGTGGAAAAAGAATCGAAAAAAGAAAACAACAGTATTACATAGAAAAGAAACAGGAGAATACGATTGTTGAAGACGGATTCGAGGTTGTTGATAAAAAACAGGCACCTTAGGGAAGTATTGAAAAAATTTACAAAAAAGCCCTGAAGGATGATTTTGCACAAACAATAGTCAAAACCACAAAATATTGTGGTTTTGTTTTGGTAGAAATCACGATATTGTTAATATAGTAAAAAAAATAATGAAAACCCTTGAAATCATTGATTTCATACTATAAAATAAACTCAGTACTGTGCAATTTTCACAAGTGAATCTAATATTTTTATATATGCCACGGAGGTTATACTTATGGCAAACAGCGCAAACGGAAAACTCAGAGTAGGTATCATCGGTTGCGGCGGCATTGCGAACGGAAAGCACATGCCCGGACTTAAAACCGTTGCCGAAGCTGAAATGGTGGCTTTCTGCGATATCATCGTAGAAAAGGCAGAGAAGGCAGCAAAGGAGTATGGCACATCTGATGCAAAGGTCTATGAGGACTATAAGGAGCTTCTCAAGGATGAGAGCATAGACGTAGTTCATGTTTGTACTCCCAATCGCTCCCATAGCTTTATCACCGTTGATGCTCTCGAGGCAGGTAAGCACGTAATGTGCGAAAAGCCCATGGCAATCAATTCCGCAGAGGCTCTAAAAATGCTTGAGGCTGCAAAGAGAACCGGTAAAAAGCTTTCCATCGGTTATCAGAACCGTCAGAGACCCGATGCACTCTATCTTAAGGATGCTTGCGATCGCGGAGATCTGGGTGAGATCTATTTCGCAAAGGCTCACGCTATCCGCCGCCGTTTCGTTCCCACTTGGGGAGTGTTCCTTAAAGAGGACGAGCAGGGCGGAGGTCCCCTCATCGATATCGGAACCCACGCACTTGACCTCACTCTCTGGACTATGAATAATTATAAGCCCAAGTACTGTGTTGGAACAACATATCATAAGTTCCGTTACCAGACCCAGACAGCAAATGCCTGCGGCGACTGGAATCCCGATGAATTCACAGTTGAGGATTCTGCTTTTGGATTTGTTGTTATGGAAAACGGCGCAACCATTATGCTTGAAAGCTCATGGGCGATCAACAGCCTTGACGTGAGAGAGGCAAAGACCACTCTTTGCGGAACAAAGGGCGGTGCCGATATGGTGGACGGACTTCGCTTCAACGGTGTTGATAATAACAGAATGTATACCAAGACCGTAGATCTTGAGGTTGGCGGCGTTGATTATTTCAGCGGAAATGCAGGCGGCGAGCCCCACGAAAGAGAAGCATATCAGTGGATACACTGTATTCTTGATGATACAGAGCCCCTGGTTCTCCCCGAACAGGCTTATGTTGTAACTCAGATACTTGAAGGTATCTACGAATCTGCCAAGACAGGCAATATCGTATTCCTCAATAAATAAAAAAGGTAGGTAGAATAAATGAAACTTTGTGTACTTGCAAACCTTTATGCAAATCTTTCCCTGGATGAGACCCTTGCAAAGCTTAAGGGCATGGGTGTTGAGGCCGTTGAGATCGGTGCCGGCGGTTTTCCCGGAAAAGCTCATTGCAATCCTGCTGAGCTTCTTGCAGATGAGGCAAAGCTCAACGAATGGGTAAACACATTCAAGAAATACGATATCGAGCTTGCGGCTTTTGCTTGCCACGGTAATCCCGTTCACCCCGATAAGGCTACTGCTGAATACTATCACAATGATTTTATTAACGCTGTTCTTCTCGCGGAGAAGGTAGGCGTTGATACCATTATCACCTTCTCAGGCTGTCCCGGCGGCTCCAAGGAGGATAAGACCCCCAATTGGGTAACCTGCCCCTGGCCCGATGATTTCCTCGGTATTCTCGACTATCAGTGGAACGAGGTCCTCATTCCTTACTGGAAGGAGACCGCTGCATTTGCAGAGGCTCACGGTGTTAAAAAGATTGCATTTGAGATGCATCCCGGCTTCTGCGTATATAATCCCGAAACAATGATGCGCATCCGTGAGGCAGTAGGCCCCGTACTCGGCGCAAACTTTGACCCCTCCCACCTTGTATGGCAGGGTATTGATCCCGTTGCTGCTATACGCTATCTGGGCGATGCTATCTATCATTTCCATGCAAAGGATACAAAGATCGACGATATCAATACCGCCCGTATCGGCGTGCTTGACACTAAGCACTACGGCGATGAGCTTAACCGCGCATGGGTATTCCGCGCAGTTGGATATGGTCACGATCAGAAGTGGTGGAAGGATATCTGCTCAGCTCTCCGTCTCGTTGGCTATGATAAGGTAATGTCCATCGAGCATGAGGACAGCCTTATGTCTATCGATGAGGGTCTTTGCAAGGCTATCGAGTGCCTCGCACCCTGCATCATCCATGATCCCAAGCCTTCCTCTATGGCGTGGGCATGATAATTGCTTGAAGAAAGAGGCTGTCGCAAGTTACGGCGACAGCCTCTTTGTCATAGTGAGGTAAGTATGAAATACAAACTGATAATTTTTGCACTTGCATTGTGCCTTTTGGCGTTTTCTTCTTGCACGCCAAAGGCTGAAAGGGATAAGTTAGCGGAAAATGGCGGTAACGATACTACCGAAACTAACGAAAGGATAACAGAGGCTGATACAACAGGTCCCGTATATAATATCGATGCACGCCTTGTTCTTACCAACGCATTGGGAACAAAACTTGAAGGAAAGATCCTGTTGGAAAAGGGAGAAGAGAGGATTAACGGAGAGACTTGCCAAACCTTTTCCATGGGAACCGGTACGGAGGATGATCTGAACGTTCTGGAGGTATTTGCCGTCACACCGGACGGAACCATATATGCTCTTGAGGATCTTTCGGGGAAGAATTGGTATATATATCCCTTGGATAAGTGAGCTTAAAAAGCCTTGGCTGTTGTAATAAATAAAGTAAAGAAAAACCTTGAGAAAGCGTTATCAGCTTTTTCAAGGTTTTTCTATCCTGCGGATATCGATGTATTATTCTGCCTGATCAGTAGCATGATATATCATCGCAGCGGTGATACCTTCGGCAGATAGATAAACTGTTACACAGCCGTCGCATCCCAGATAGTGATACTTATCGTGATGCGACGGCTGTGTAA
>SVQJ01000151.1 GCA_015065395.1 Oscillospiraceae bacterium | reverse complement strand
TGTCAATAAGTTTTGCCAAGTTTTCTTGGATTGTATGTGCCAAATAAAAGCAATACGCAAAACTATTCCACTTCCAGTTCCGTTTGTGCAAGGTCAATCTCAATAATCGTTCCGACATCCACGATTGAACGGGCGGTAATGGTATGTCCCAAATTGTTGCAAATCCGTTTGCAAAGATACAGACCGATGCCGCTGGCCTTTTTATCGGTACGACCGTTATAGCCGGTATAACCGTTCTCAAAGATACGAGGCAGATCCTCCGGAGCAATGCCAATACCGGTATCACGGATACGCAAGGTCTTTTCGTTTTCCAAAGTGATCGTGATACTACCTGCAGGGGTATATTTCAGTGCATTGGACAATACCTGCTCAATCACAAAGGACAACCACTTTTCATCGGTGATTACCGTAGTATTCACCGGCTCATACACAAGACTCAGTTTGCGCCCGATGAAGTCTGTAGAGAACTTTCTGACAGCACTCTTAATGATCTTATCCAAGTCATATTCCTTGATTACATAGTCGGTGCTTTCCGAGTTCAGTCTGAGGAAGGTCAACACCATTTCTACATACTGCTCGATGCGGTGCAGATCGGATGTCAGTGTACGGGACAGAGCAGAGTCCTCGTTCTGCAGGTGCAATCGCATAGAAGCAATCGGCGTCTTGATCTGATGTGCCCACACGGTATAGTAATCGATCATATCTGCATATTTGCGGTTGGTCTGGGTGCGGTAATGATTATGTTCCTCGCTGAGCAGACGGAGGATCTGCTGATAGTCTTCATCTTTGATGCCATCTATCTTCGGTAGGGATCCTGCAATTACATCCGTCATACTGCGAATACTGTTCAAGGCTTCATGTTCACGTTTCACCCGCAAAAAGTCAAAGACCATAATCAAGATACCGAGAGCCGCACAAAGCAGTGTGGGATAGATCACCGCGCCTATCGGCAGATGGTACAGCAGAAAGCTAACGGAAAAAATAACGCAGAACACGATTCCTACAATGAATATACGGCGGCGCTGTTTAAGATACTGTAAGAATAATTTCATACCGGCCACCTCAATTCTCAATCAAGTATCCGACACCGAACTTGGTGGTGATGAAATCCTCAAGCCCTGCAGTCTCCAGACGCTTTCTGAGACGACCCACATTCACAGACAGGGTATTTTCATCTACAAAGCTGTCAGTCTCCCACAACTGCTCCATCAGCCTCTCGCGGCTTACGACTTTTCCTTTATTCTCCATAAGGATAAGTAAAATACGAAACTCGTTCTTGGAAAGCGAAATCCTTTCCTCCTTATAAGTCAGGGTGTTATCGCCTGTATTGAGCAATGCACCACGGTGTTCCAGCACCGGAACGGCTGCGGCAAAATCATAGGTTCTGCGGAGCATTGCCTGCAGCTTTGCCATCAGAACACTTTGATCGAAGGGCTTTGCGATAAAATCATCCGCACCCATATTCATTGCCATAACCATATTCATATTGTCGGAGGCAGAGGAAATGAAGATGATCGGCACCTTGGATACCTTTCGGATCTCGCTGCACCAATGATAACCATTGAAAAAAGGCAACGCAATATCCAGCAGAATGATATGCGGATCAAACTCTGCAAATTCAGTCATTACATTACGGAAATTCTCAATGCAGTGTACTTGCAGCTCCCACATCTCTGCCTGGTTCTTTATTGCTTCTGCTATTCCTTTGTCGTCTTCAACAATCAATAATCGGTACATATCTTCACCTTCCTCCATTACTTTTTACTGCACTCTATATCCGCAGGACACACAGAACATAATAAATTCCTGAAATTCTTTCTTGGAATGGAATTCCTTTCGTATGTATCCCTCTTCATAGTGAAAAGACATAATTTTTTCCTGCTCGCTGAGCCAGCATACAAAAACCTCTTTTTCTACTTCTCCCATAGTTAAACCCCATTTATATATTGGTGTGCATATTCAGACCAGTATATAAACATTTTTCTTCACTTTATAATTATTACGCCTTCCAAACCGCTTTGATGATATTACCAATTTTCGGGGATGTACCGTACATTAGAACACCGACACGGTAGATCTTTGCAGAAAGAATTCCGATTCCAAAGGTAGAAGCAATCAAAATGCCGATGGAAATTACAATCTCATACCAAGGCACTGTACTCATAGCAATTCTTGTGAACATAGCCATTGGTGATGTGAACGGAATGTAGGAGCAAATCTGCATAAGCATATTATCCACACTTCCGCTGCTCATTGAGAACATAACTACCATAAATCCAAAAATGAACAGGAACGTTACCGGCTGAACAGCTGTATTGATATCCTCCAGTTTGGAAACCGTGGAAGAAATCGCACCGTAAAGGAATGCATAAATGAGGAAGCCAAGCAAGAAGAACACGAGCATATAGGCAAAAAGTTCAGGCGGAATATTGAATATAGAGTCAATGATTCCGTTATCTCCCCAATAGGACTTATTCACGTTGTAGAAGACAAGTGCCGAGCCAAAGACGGCAACAAGCTGAATTAGACCTGCCATACAAGCTGCCAAAACCTTACCAAACATCATATTGATCGGTTTAGCGCTGGTAATAAGCAACTCCATAGCACGGGAACTCTTCTCTGTTGCAACACTCATTGCTACCATCTGACCGTAAAGAAGAATAACCATATACAGAGCAAAAATCATAATGTAGGTATAGAAAAAGTTTTGCATCTGATCTTTACCGAGGCTTTCTACCTGTGCATCAATCTGAATGCTCATAACACCTGCGGCATCTTCTTGAGTCATACCACCATTAATCATAGCGTTCATTTGATAGATCTGCTGCAGAACGCCGGTAGCGATATCAGGGTTCGTATCGTACATGGATAGATTATCAACGTAATATGTAAACGAAGTAGCTTCATTCATTACAAAAGCGCACTCCACATCGCCTGAGGTGATTTTGTCCTTGATTACGCTGATTTCATCATTTGTGATCTGCACGTCATAGTCGGTAAAGGCAGCCGCAAATGTATCTTTTACCATATCCGCCTGCGTAGGATCATCAGCCTTTACAAGCATAACGGAAAGGTCCGTAGTGGTGTCAGAAGTATCGTCTGACTTGAACATTGCACTAATCCGAGGGAAGAACATAATGACCGCAATAACCACCATCAAAAAGATAGTAATTCCGACGAAAGCCTTATTCTTAGCGTAGTTCTTTAATTCAAATTTAAGTATCTTTCCAAACTGTTTCATTGCTTAGTCCTCCTTTGCGGCATCGCCGGCATACTCAACGAAGATATCATTGAGAGAGGGTTCAAACACCTTTACTTCATCGATATCATAGTTTTCTACAAGACGTGTCATAACAGCCTTCTTTTCATCTGCCGCTGCAAGCTGGATCATCAGGTCACCATTATCCATTACCCTACACGCAGTACCGAAATCCTCCCTGATTTTCTCGGGATACTCGGTGCGGACAACCAAACGGTCGCGAGGGTAATCACGTTTAATATCGTGCAAATCACCGTGCAGAGCAACTACACCATTGTTGAGGATCGCAATGCTATCGCAGAACTCTTCAATATAGCTCATTTGGTGACTGGAGAACAGAACAATTTTTCCTTTTGCAATCTGTTCCTTAACAACGTCCTTTAAGAGCATTGCATTTACAGGGTCAAGACCTGAAAAGGGCTCATCCAGAATAATAATATCAGGATTGTGTGCAAGGGCCGTGATCAGCTGAATCTTTTGCTGATTACCTTTTGAAAGCGTATCAAGGCGCTTATTACGGTACTCCATCATGCCGAGTCTTCCAAGCCAGTAGTCGATTTCTTTAATAGCATCTTTGTGGCTCATACCCTTCAGCTCCGCAAAATAGGTAAGCTGATCAATGATGATCTTCTTCGGGTACAGACCACGCTCTTCCGGCAAATAGCCGATGCCGATCTTATTGTAATCAATGGGCTGTCCGTTAATGAGGACTTCACCGCTGTTTGCAGGAAACACATCCATTAAAATTCGGATAGATGTAGTTTTACCCGCACCGTTTCTGCCGAGCAGGCCGAAGGCCTTGCCACCCTCAGCTTTGAATGAAACTCCGGTGAGAACTTTTTTCTCACCAAAGGATTTTTCTATGTTTCTCAGTTCTAATATCATTTCTGTTAATCCTCTTTCTTTGCAAATTTCTTCTTGCAGATCAATCCGGCAACACAGATAATAAGTGCCGGTACAAGGTACTCAACCGCATGGGCGATTATAAAAGCGTAGAACGGAAAGGAGGTCAGCATACTGTCATATCTGACGGCATCTACAACGGTATGCACTGCAAAGCCCAATACCAAGAGGGCAGATATCGCATATAAAAGCTTATAAATATTTTGCTTTTTCATTTGCCTCACCCCCAAAGTTCCTTATCGCCATACAACAAGTTTCCATCCTTGTCGTAAATCATTTCACCGCCAAACACGGTTTCTGCCTGAGATCCATCCTCACGTTCAAGCCAGTAATGAGCCAGCGTCTTATGAATGTAGCCGAGAGAGTC
>SVQJ01000150.1 GCA_015065395.1 Oscillospiraceae bacterium | reverse complement strand
TGTTTTTATTCTACCATAAAGGGGGTCTTTTTTCTATTGTCCGTTTTTACTGGACTTGTGCATTCTTCGGAGGTTTTCTCGGTTAAACCATAAACAACTGCACACACCACCTTTTCAGATGTAAGAGATGTTACTTGCTCTCTTTAACTTGCCTATAGGGCGGTCTGCGCCTTTTTCGACAGTCTGAAAAGCCCCGCAGACCTGCGGGGCTTTTATCGTACAACGAAAAGTGCCTGCAGGTGGTTCCAAGGAGGCTATGCCGTTGAGTGGAAAAGCCTGCCGGGGATGATATCCCCGCAAGCGAAGACATATTTGTTATTTTTTGATTTTGCATATATCAACAAATGGGTTAAAAGACATATATTATATTTTCTGAATAATGCGCGTTTCATTGACATTTGAACAACATTACGATATAATAAATAGGTAATGCTTTCATAAAATTAAGCTTCACAGCGTGAAATTATATCGAAAAAGAAAGGAACGGTCTCGGCTTATGCGTAAATTACACGGAGTTCGTGTACCGCACAGAAAGGGTACCGCCCATCTGCCCCCTGTAAGAATGGGTGCTCCCAAGCTTTGTTACTATCCCATGAGCCAGCACATCGGCGCTCCTGCGCTCCCGTGTGTCAAGGCTGGGGATCAGGTCTTTGTGGGAACTCTTCTGGGAGAGGCAGGCGGCTTTGTCAGCTCTCCCATATATTCCGGCGTTTCCGGTAAGGTTAAAAAGATCACACAGATCGTCCAGGCAAACGGCTCTTATTCCCCCACCGTTATTATCGAATGCGACGGGGAACAGACTCCCGATCCTTCAATTTGCCCTCCCAAGGTGGAAAGCACCTCCGATTTTATCGACAGCGTCAGAAAAAGCGGTATCGTCGGTCTCGGCGGCGCAGGTTTTCCCACCGCAGTAAAGCTCTCCGTTAAGGATATTTCAAAGATCGAATGTATTATCATCAACGGTGCCGAATGTGAGCCCTATATCACCAGCGATACAAGGACCATGATAGACAGGGTCGATGATATAAAAGAGGGAATCGAGCTTCTTAAAAAATATCTGGGATGTGAAAACATCATAATCGGCATCGAGAAGAATAAGCCCCAGTGTATAAAGGCTATGAAAAAGCTTTGCGATGAGTGCCCCGGCGCTTCGGTGGCCTCTCTCCCCTCCGTCTATCCCCAGGGCGGAGAGAAGGTGCTTGTTTATAACATCACGGGCAAGGTCATCGGCGAGGGTATGCTCCCCATCGACGTGGGCGTTATCGTGCTCAACTGCACAACCCTTGCTTCCATTGCCTCTTATATCAGAACGGGTATGCCCCTCGTGGAAAAATGCATCACGGTGGATGGCTCTGCCGTGGCAGAGGCGAAAAACGTCATCGCCCCCATAGGCACCCCTGCAGAGGATATTTTCAATTTCTGCGGCGGATTCAAGAGTGCTCCCGGAAAGGTTCTCTACGGCGGCCCCATGATGGGTATTGCCATGACAGACCTCTCATCCCCCGTGCTTAAGCAGACCAACGCGCTCCTTGCCTTTGATGAGCGCGATTCCCGTCCTGCACCCATATCCAACTGCATCCGCTGCGGCGCTTGCACGAATATTTGCCCCTTCGGGCTTGCTCCCGTTTCCATCGTCACCGCACATAAAAACGACGATATGGAGGCTTTGGCGGCGCTCAAGGCCAATCTTTGCATGGAGTGCGGCTGCTGCTCGTATGTATGCCCCGCAAACCGTCCCCTGGTTCAGCAGAACAAGCTTGCCAAGGCAGAGCTTAATACATGGCTGAAAGAGAAAAAAGCAAAGGAGGAAAAGGGAAATGTCAAATAAGCTGAACGTAACCGTTTCTCCCCATATAAGAAGCGTAAATTCCACAACGGGCATCATGCTTGACGTTGTGATAGCCCTTATCCCCGCTCTTATCGCCGGAATCTACTTTTTCGGCCCCAGAGCACTTTATATAACCGCAGTCTGCGTGCTCACCTGCGTTCTCGGCGAGCTTTCATTCCAGCTTATATGTAAGAGAGCGGTCACCATCCATGATCTTTCGGCGGTGGTCACCGGTATGCTCCTTGCCTTCAATCTCCCCGTTTCCATCCCCGAGTGGCAGGCAATAGTGGGAAGTCTTGTGGCTATCGTTGTTGTAAAGCAGCTTTTCGGCGGCATCGGCTATAATTTTGCAAACCCTGCCATCGCGGCAAGAGTTATGATGCTCCTATCCTTCTCCACCACCATGACGAATTGGCCCCTGGCAAAAAGCGTGGACGATGCTCTGGTATCCGAGGCGACCCCCCTTGCCATCATCAAGGGAACGGGAGAGGGTGAGCTTCCCTCCCTTTTCCACATGATGATCGGTGAGAGAGCGGGATGCATCGGCGAGACCTGCGCTATCGCCATCTTCATCGGCTTTATGTACCTTCTTTTCAGAAAAGTTATCACATGGCACACCCCTGTGGTATTTGTGGGAGGTGTTTTCCTCCTTTCATTTTTCGCCCTTGATTTTTCCGTGAGAGACGCTCTTTATCAGGTGCTCTCCGGAGGTCTTCTCATCGGTGCGGTGTTCATGGCAACGGATTATACCACCACTCCCCCCACCCCCTTCGGTAAGGTGGTATTTGCTCTGGGTTGTGCCGTTATCACGGTGGCAGTGCGCCTGTGGGGCTCAAATCCCGAGGGCGTTTCATTCGCTATCCTCTTTATGAACATATTGACTCCCTATATCTCCCGCATGACTAAAAGAAAAGTGTTCGGAGGTCGTAAGGTAAAATGAAGAAAGATTCAGTAAAATGCATAGTGGTCCTCTCCGCGATATGCCTTATCTGTGCGGCAATTCTTGCGGCGGTGAACCACATAACCGCACCCATAATTGAAGAGAATAAGATCCGGGCAGTGGAGCAATCCCTTAAGGCTGTGCTTCCCGATGCCGGGGATTTTGAAAGCCTTGAGCTTACGGACGATATCCCCAAGACCGTGACCGGTGTTTACAGGGATACGAAAAGCCAAGCATTTGCCGTAACTCTTGAGACCGTGTCCAGCTATTCCAAAAGCCCCATGGCAATAACCGTTGCCATTTCCCATGAGGGAAAGATACTTGATACGGAGATCACAAATTATTCGGAGACCAAGGATTTTGTGGACTATCCCGATCGCTATATTGGTAAGGATTCATCCCTTTCGGGTGTTGATACCTATTCCGGCGTTACCATCTCATCCACCGCCTTCAAGGGCGCCGTTGGCGATGCCTTTGAGGCGATCAACCTTCTTTCAGGCGGCCCTTCCAAGGAGGAGAGCGCTCTTATCGCCGTTCTTCCCGAAGGAGCAGAGCTTGAAGAGCTTTTGGTCTCCGATACCATGCCCGAAACCGTAACGGGCATCTATAGGGACGCAAAGGGCAGCGGATATGCCGTGACCCTTGAGACCTCCTCCGATTATTCCACCGCCCCCATGGCTATCACCGTGGGTATTTCCGCAGACGGAGTGATCCTGGGTATTGAGATCACCAATTACTCGGAGACCAAGGATTTCGGAGCATTCCCCGATAGCTTTGTAGGAAAAGGGGAGGATCTTTCCGATATCGATCTTGTCTCGGGAGTGACATACAGCTCTCAGGCGTTCAAGAACGCCGTTGGCGATGCGTTCAAAGCGTTTAAGGAGGTGCAGGGAGAATGACAATGACAAAATGGCAAAACTTCATAAAAGGCATAGTTCGTGAGAACCCTGTTCTCGTGCTCCTTCTGGGAACCTGCCCCACCCTCGCCGTCACCACAAATGTGGAAAATGCATTCGGCATGGGCATTGCCGCTCTTGCGGTCCTTGTATGCTCAAATATTGCAATATCCCTTCTTCGTAATATCATCCCCGATAAAGTAAGGATCCCTTGCTATATCGTTATAATCGCCGCATTCGTAACTGTGGTGGAAATGGTGATGAATGCGTTTCTCCCCGATCTCTACAATGCTCTGGGCGTTTTTCTCTCCCTTATCGTTGTTAACTGTATAATCCTCGGCAGAGCGGAAATGTATGCTTCCAAAAACGGTGTTGTGGATTCTGCCCTGGATGCTCTGGGAATGGGCATAGGCTTTACCCTTGCGCTTTTCTGCATGGCAAGCGTGAGAGAGGTGTTCGGCTCGGGAAGCTTTATGGGTATGGAGATCCCCGTGCTTTCCGATTTCACCGTTCCCATTCTCAAGGATTCTCCCGGAGGATTCTTCGTTTTCGGCGTGCTTATCGCCATTGTTAACGCCGTTACCAAAAAGGACCCCAAAAAAGAGTTTTCCTGCAAGGGATGCCCCTCGGCGGCATTCTGCTCTCTCTCCTCTGATGAGAAAAAAATGCAGGGCTGTAAAACACAGGCAAACGCTGACGTTATAGAAACTGCAGGAAAGGAGGATGCGGCAAATGGAAATGATTAAGGGCCTTTTCTATATCGTTCTTACCTCTGCCATAGTAAATAACTATGTGCTCACAAAATTTCTCGGTATATGCCCGTTTCTCGGGGTTTCCAAGAAGGTAGGACCTGCCTGCGGAATGGGTATTGCCGTAA
>SVQJ01000149.1 GCA_015065395.1 Oscillospiraceae bacterium | reverse complement strand
TTTAATCGGCAGAGTTTGTTTTTTGTCACGCTTTGCTATGACTTTTCTGCGTTCTGCGCCTTTTTCGACAGTCTGAAGCCAAAGCAGTATCCTGCTTTGGCTTAGGTACCGTAGGTGCCCAAGCCTAAAAAAGAGAAAGTCCACAGAAATGAGCTCGTTCATTTCTGTGGACTTTCTCTTTTTTAGGGCCTTTTTGCCTTTTTGCTTTCTTCGTCTTCTTAAAGTTCCTTTGGTTCTTTCCTTTCAAGGAAAGAACATTCACCTTAAAAACGGCAATTCTGCATTAATTTGTATGCTGAGAGAAAAGGACCTGATGTGTCAGCTTTTGATTTTTGATCAAAGATTGTAATAAAGATCGAATTCTGCAGGGGTGGGGATAGCGGCAAGGCGGCTGCATTCTGCCTTCTTTGTTTTGATAAAGTTCTTGATAAGCTCTTCGGGGAAAACTCCGCCCTCGGTAAGGTATGCGTGATCTGCCTCAAGAGCGGCAAGAGCCTCGGGAAGGCTTGTGGGAAGGCCCTGGAGCTTTGCCTTTTCCTCTTCGGGAAGGTTAAACAGATTCATATCGTAGGGGCCCCAGCCGTTTGCGTGGGGGTCGATCTTGTTCTTGATGCCGTCTATACCTGCCATAAGGATAGCTGCATAGCAGAAGTAGGGATTGCAGGTAGCATCGGGATTACGAAGCTCGAAGCGGCGCAGCTTAGGCTCCTTTGCATAAGCGGGAATACGGATAACCGCGCTTCTGTTGCTGGTAGCATAGCCTACGGTAACAGGTGCCTCAAAGCCGGGAACGAGACGCTTGAAGGAGTTTGTGCTGGGATTGGTGATCGCGCAGAGGGATGCGATATGCTTGAGAAGGCCGCCCATAAAGTAGTGCGCGGTCTCGCTGAGGTGAGAGTAGCCGTTATCATCGGAGAAAACGGGCTCGCCGTCCTTCAAAAGGAGCATGTGAACGTGCATACCGTTGCCTGCCTCGCCCATAACGGGCTTGGGCATGAATGTTGCGCTTTTTCCGTACTTTCTTGCAGTATTGTGGATGATATACTTGATCATCATCGTAGCATCAGCCATTTTGGACATCTGACCGAGCTTAGGCTCGATCTCGAACTGACCTGCTGCGCCCACCTCGGGGTGGTGGTAGTTGATCTCGATGCCTGCGTCTGCCATGTGGAGGCACATCTCGCTTCTTGCTTCATAGGAAACATCAAAGGGCTTTGCGATGTGGTAATTCTTCTGCTTTGCGACTACATTACCCATACCGTCAACACCTGTGTTCCAATGAGCCTGTACCGCATCAACGGTCACGCCCAGAGAATTGGGGCGAACGTCCCAGAGGACCTCATCAAAGAGATAGAATTCAAACTCGGGGAGGATAAGCATTGTATCTGCGATCCCGCTGTCACGCAGATACTTTTCTGCGGCGAGAACGATATTTCTGGGGTACTGTGCCAGGGGGCGGTTTTCGGGACTGTCGATGATCATAGCGTTACCCGTCATAGAGAGGGTGGGAATATCGCAGAAGGGATCGATAACTGCGGTATCAGGGTCGGGGATGAACACCATATCGCTCTTTTCTACCACAGCGTATCCGTAATTGGAGGCATCAAATCCGATACCGTTTTTCATGACCTCTTCGGAGAAATCCTTTGCGGGGATGGTAACGTGGCGGTACTGACCCTGAATATCAACCATTTTGAAATCCACCATCTTGATATCCTTTTCTCGGATAAGCTCCATTATCTTTTTGATTTTTTCATTCATATTATAAACCCTTTCTTCAGGTTATTTTGTTTACAGAATTATTTTATCAAAAACAGCGCTATAAGTCAATGTTATCGTTATTAATTAGGCTTTTGTTTTCGATATGTATTGAAAAACAGATCGGAATGTGTTAAAATTCAGTGTATTTCAGATTGTCGGGAATTTAGGTGAAATTATGATAGGAAAGATCATTTCGGAGACAAACGGTATACTGTCCTATTTTTTGATAGCTATACTGATAGTGGGCGGCGTATATTTTACATTCAGAACAAAATTTGTTCAGATCCGCCTTTTAGGGCAGCAATTCAAGGCAGTGAAAGAAAAGCCTGCAGACAAAAAGGGAGTTTCCTCTTTTCAGGCACTTATGGTATCCACCGCTTCAAGAGTAGGAACGGGCAATATCGTTGGCGTTTCCACGGCTCTTTGTCTTGGCGGCTTCGGCTCTGTCTTCTGGATGTGGGTCATTGCCGTTATCGGAGCGGCATCTGCCTTTGTTGAAAGCACTTTGGCTCAGATATACAAGAAAAAGGGTGCCGGAGAAAGCTACGGCGGTCCTGCATACTATATTGAAACCGCTTTGAAAAAGCGGGGGCTTGCAGTTGCTTTTTCTGTTCTTCTTATAATAACCTACGGTGTAGGATTTAATATGCTGGCATCCTTTAACCTGCAGTCCACGTTTCAGACCTACAGCTTTTATAATTCAGATACCAAAGCCTGGCTTCCTTGGGTGATAGGACTTATTACTGCGGTTTTTGTGTGCTTCTGTCTTTTCGGCGGCGGCAAAAGAATAATAAGCGCAACCACTTTCATCGTTCCTTTTATGGGACTTGCATATATTCTTGTTGCGTTAGTCATAACGTTGATGAATGCTGCCGAGCTTCCCCGCGTTTTCAAAGAGATATTCACAAACGCCTTTGATCTTAAGGCGATCTTCGGCGGCTTTTCGGGATCGTGTATCATGTACGGAATAAAGCGCGGCCTTTTCAGCAACGAGGCAGGCGTAGGCTCTGCTCCCAACGCATCTGCCTCCGCTGATGTATCTCATCCTGTAAAGCAGGGCCTTGTTCAGGTCCTTTCCGTATTTATTGATACCGTGCTTATCTGTACTGCCACTGCATTTATGTGTATGGTATCTGACGTAACACCCACGAAAGATCTTTCCGGTGCTCCCTATGTGCAGGAAGCGCTTAAAGAGAGTCTTGGTTTGATAGGTCCTGTGTTTATTACCGTTGCGATGGTCCTTTTTGCTTTCACAACACTTCTGGGAAATCTTTTCTATGTGGATAAGGCTTATTTCCATATTTTCGGAAAGATCCCTTCAAAGGTCTTCAAAACAGTGAGTAATATCGCGGCGTGCGTTGTTATCTTTTTGGGAGCAGGCCTTGAAGCTGCGCTTCTTTGGGATATTGCGGACATAACCATGGGAGCGATGACGCTCATCAATATGCCCGTTATTCTGATCCTCGGCAAATATGCTTTCGCGGCATTGAAGGATTATTCCCATAAGGTGAAAGAGGGAAAGGAACCTCGTTTTTTTGCTAAGGATATAGGAATTACCGATAAGCTTGATTATTGGGAGTGACGGCCTTTGGAAAACGGTAACGGTCGCTTTTTTGAAAAAAAGCTCTGCAAAAAACTTTAATAGTGGGTTTTGCTAAGGTTTACAAGGCCAAAGGCGACGCCAAAGCAGTATCCTGCTTTGGCTTAGGCACCGAAGGTGCCCAGCTTGTCGATAAAGTATCGACAAGCTGGTTCTTTCCTTTCAAAGAAAGAATGAGAAAGCATTTCAAATTTTACGAATTGAAGCATAAAAAATCACCTTGCCGAAATGGGTTGGCAAGGTGATTTTTCGTTATTTATCTATCTTAAACTTTGTACCTTCCTTGGTATCCTCAAGGACCACGCCCATAGCGGAGAGCTCATTTCTGATCTCATCAGCACGTGCATAGTTTCTTTCCTTTTTTGCTGCGGCTCTTTGCTCGATAAGAGAATTGATGCTTGCAAGAAGGGAGGGATCAAGTGCGCTCATAGCGTCTTCCTCTCTCTTTTTATCTGCGGCTTCCATAAGCCCGAGGCAAAGGACCTGCTCGAAATCCCTGATAAGAGCGAGCTTCGTTGCATCGGAGGTATCTGCTTTAAGAACATCGTAAAGCGCGGTAACGGCGAGAGAAGTGTTAAGGTCGTTATCGAGAGCGTCGGTGAATCCGCGCTTAAGAGCCTCGAACGCTATAGAGTCAACCTCTCCTTTATTGGGGTCAAGCTGAGCGATACGTCCCACCAGCTTTTCGTATGCGACCTTTGCGTTATCCAGGTTTTCATAAGAGAAAACAAGGCCCTTGCGGTAATGTGACTGCATACAGAAGAAGCGGTAGACCAAGGGGTCATATCCCTTAGATTCAAGAAGAGAAACGGTGAGGAACTCGCCGCTTGATTTGCTCATCTTTCCGCTGTTGGTATTAAGATGGAGAACGTGAACCCACCAGTTGCACCATTTGTGACCCAGGTATGCTTCGCTTTGTGCGATCTCGTTTGTATGATGTGGGAATGCGTTGTCTATACCGCCGCAGTGTATATCAAGATATTCACCCAGGTGCTTCATTGAGATACAGGAGCATTCGATATGCCAGCCGGGATATCCGACTCCCCAAGGGCTGTTCCATTTCAGTTCCTGATCGTCGAATTTGGATTTGGTAAACCAGAGAACAAAGTCTGCCTTATTTCTCTTGTTTTCGTCCTTTTCAACGCCCTCGCGAACGCCGTCCTGCAGATCCTCTTCTTCAAAA
>SVQJ01000148.1 GCA_015065395.1 Oscillospiraceae bacterium | reverse complement strand
GGGGCTTGCAACCGTAGAAGCCCTTTGCGAGAACTGAAGCGAGGTGCCATCTAATGTTAAAGACAATCAAAGACCTTATTAGGATCCTCTCCGTTTCCGGCCATGAGGAAAAGCTATGCGAGTATATTAAAGAGAAAATGCTTCCCTATTTCGATACCGTGGAAAAAGATGCCCTGGGTAACCTTATCTGCCGTAAAAAGGGTGAGGGAAGAAAGCTCATGTTCTGCGCCCACATGGACGAGATCGGATTTATCACCACCTTCATTGAGGAGGACGGCTCTGTTCGCGTTGCTCCCATCGGCGGCATCAATTTTGCCGCGGCGGCATACTCAAAGGTGATATTCGAAAACGGGCGCGCGGGAGTTCTCGTTCCCGAGGAGGGCGTTTCTCCCGGAGATTACAAGGCGGATAAATTCCTTGTTGATATAGGAGCAAAAACCAAAAAGGAAGCACAGAGAATGGTAAGCGTGGGAGATACCCTCGCTGTCCGTCCCGAAGCCTTCTCCCTTGCATCTGGACGTCTCTCCGGCAGACCCCTTGACGATAAGATCGGCTGTGCCGTGCTTATGGAAGCGGCAAAGGAAAGCGCAAGCTTTGAAGGAGACGTTTATTTCGTGTTCACCGTCCAGGAGGAGGTGGGCATCCGCGGATCGAAGACCGCCGCGTTTGCCATCCGCCCCGATTACGGCGTCGCCATTGACGTTACCGCAACGGGAGACACCAAGGGCGCAAAGCCCATGGATGTGAAGCTCGGCGGCGGCGCGGCAATAAAGATCAAGGATCAGAGCGCAATATGCGATACCCTCCTCGTTGAAAAAATGAAGGAAAGCGCAAGAAAGAATGATATTCCCTATCAGATGGAGGTGCTCACCTTCGGCGGCACGGATACCGCATCTATGCAGCTCAGCGGTGAAGGCTGCCGCGCCGGCTGTATCTCCATCCCCACAAGATATATCCATTCCCCCGTTGAATGCGTGGATATGAAGGACGTGAAGGCATCTGCAGAGTTGATCGTTGCACTTTGCAAGGAGCTGTAAAAATCGCGTGTTATTTGATTTTTTCGAGAGATAAACGGTCGCTTTTTTGAAAAAAAGCTCGGCAAAAAACTTTATAAAATGGGTTTTGCTGAATTTTGCAAGGCAAAAGGCATCGCCAAAGCAGTGCACTGCTTTGGCTCAGGCACCGCAGGTGCCGTAACCTAAAAAGAGAGAAAAGCGCAAAAAATGAGCTCGTTCATTTTTTTGCGCTTTTCTCTCTTTTTGGGCCTTTTTTCCTTTTTGCTATCGCTTGTCTTCTTAAAGTTCCTTTGGTTCTTTCCTTTCACTAAAAAAGAGGCCCGACACATCTGACACATCGGGTCTCTTTTTTAGTATGATCTTAACTTTTTATTTTTTCAAGGCAATGGTTTTAAGCTTAACGCTCCACCACAGCTTATACAGCACAAAAGCTGCCGCAGTTGCGCTCACCGCATAAACGCCCATGTGCCACCACCTGCCGTGATCGTGTGCCGCGAACAAATAGTGGAAGGTAGGTAAAAGGTTCTGCAACGCGGGATATCCGCTGAAATTGAAGAACACGGGGGTCATGAGCATTGAAATCACCAGCACCACGGGAAGCATTATGGCAAATACCGAAAGATTGGATGCCAGAATTCCCAGAACGGTGCAGAACGCGCTGACGCCGAAAATATAGAACAGCATAACCAGTCCTTCGTACACGAAAGAGGTATAAAGACCGGAGAAGATCAGCGCCGCACTTACCACCGCAGCTGCAAGGCTCGTTGCGCAAAGATTGGTACCGAAGAAAATATATATACGCCGATGGGGCGAAACAAAGGAGAAGGTCCCGTTCTTCTCATCTGCCAGATAATACATGGTCGCCGCCATGCCGCAAAGCAGGATAATAACGCTGAGAAGACCTCTCAAGGGAGAAAGAAGATAATTCGCCTCATTTATATCCGTTTCCTTATCATTCACAAAGGTGAACTTTATTAGATCGCTCTCCATAAAATTCCCATCGTACGCCTCCCGCAGCTCTTCATCCGTAAGGCTGACGTCGGGCAGAAGCGTTTGAAGGGCGTCCTCGTACATATAGTATGCAATCCTGTCATATAAGGAGCTGTACACCCGCTCTCTTGCCACCATAAGGAACATATTGGTATCGTCAGTCTCATAAACCGTTACGAGAGGCTGCCTGTTGCCCCGGGCAAATTCTTCAACTAAGCTCTCGAGATCCCCACGGAACACCCATGCCGCGTCAACCTTTTGAGCCTTTACCATCTCCAGAGCCTCATCGGGAGAAGCAACTCGCTGATAATACACGATGCCGCTGTCCTCAACGAAATTTTCTATAACCTGCTCAGCCAGCGCACCGTCATCCTCAGCCGCGAGAGCAATACGGAGAAAACCCGTATCGCCGTCCTTAGCCGCCAGGGAGAAAAGCACCGTAAGCAAGGGGACCGACAAAAGTATGAGTATGAAGCCCACCCTGCAAAGCATACGCTTTTTCATAAGGAAATACCAAAGAAATGCTTTTTTTGCTTTTTCCTTTATCATGCCTGCGCCCTCCTTATCCTATAGGTTCTCGCAAGAGAGCAAAGAAGAATTATCACACCAAAGCACAAGAGCACGGAAAGGATATTTGTTTCATAGCTTTCCGTCATCACATCTCCCACATAGTTGAAAGCAATGCCCGTGGGCAGATAGGGCGCTATGGTCTGCAAAGCCTTGGGAAGGGAGTACAAGGGCAGCAAAAGCCCCGATGCAAATGAAAGGGCAACTATTGAGAACATCTGCAAAAGAACGCCGCTTATCATTCCGTGGGCAAGCTCATAGATAAAGAACTGCATGGCACAGATAAGCAGGATGGCGGGAATGAGCCTGAAAAACAGCGCGGCTCCCCCCACCCCCTCGGGAAACAGCTGAATATCCGCCGACTTTGAAACTACGGCGTATATCATCAAAAGGCTGTTTATACACATTATGGCAAAAAAGGGAAGAAACTCGCAAAGAATCTGCAAAAAGGATCCTCTGCCCCTTGAATGCATAAGCTGCTGGAGAGACATATCCCTTTTTATCAGCAGGGATGCACAGGCAGAGCCCCACAGCATAAGGAGTATGAGGAAGAAAGCGCAAACGTAATAGGTCTTGAAATCCAGTCCGTTTCCCACTCCTGTGATCTCATGCTCAACAGCATCGGTCCTTGCGATAATAGATTGGATATATGAAAAATTCAGCAGATCGGCCTTTGGGCGGTACTCATCTCTTTTTACCCCGTTATCCTTTGCCACGTCCATATAAGCGTATATACAGCGCTGTGTTTCGGTGACAAAATCCGACACCATCTTGACCACCTCATTCATAAGCTGAGGGCCGAGAGATGAGGGGCTGTTGCCCGCCACGTATTCTATTTGTTTGTTCTCACCGTGAAGCACGGAATCCACAAAATCCTCGGGGATCAAACCGTAACCCAGTATCTCTCCCCTATCAAGGAGCTTTTTTGCCTCATCCTCTTCAAGGGGCACAAATTCAACATATATCTGAGAAGCATCAAGATTTTCTAGGGCATAAAGACCAATATCAAGATATGTATCCTCAAGATCTCCGCAAAGTCCCACCTTGACCACCTGCTTTTCAACGCCGCTCTCCGATTGGGAGAACAACGCGGAAAGAAAAGCCACAACACAAACACAGGTGATCAATGCAAAAACAAAAACCGCCGGAAAAGCCTTTGCAGCCCTTTTTGTCTGAGCCCTCAGATAACGAAAAAATCCGTTCATATCAAAAAGCCTTTTCCTTTCCCTTATGAAAGCTGCTCAGCAAGGCTCTTAACATCTCTCTCTCCCTCGTAAAGGGTGAGGGCACCATCCTTAAGGATATAGAGCCTGTCGCAAAGATCAAGCTCGTACACGTCATGGGTGGCGATAACGATGATGCCGCCTGCCTTTTTGAATTTTCTCAGATAATCCCCGATCTTTTCCTTGCAAACGATATCAAGTGCCGCCGAGGGCTCATCCAAAAAAAGCACCGTCGGGTGATTTGCCACCGCACAGCCGATGGACAATCTCTTTTTCATTCCGCCGGACATTTTGGAAACGGGCACCTTCACAAATTCGCTGATGCCCAGAAGAGAGAGAACTCCCCCCGAAAGCTCCTTTTCCATTTCGGCTTTCGTATACCAAAGGCGAAGATTATCCTTGGCGGAAAGCTCTGCCATAAGAGGAGGGCTCTGAGGAACGAATCCGACTATCCTCTCTCTCTTGGAAGGGCTTTTCATAAGATCCGCCCCGTCTGCCAAAAATGCTCCCTCGCCCTTCTGCAAGCCGGTGAGCACACTGAAAAGAGTGGATTTTCCGCTTCCGTTTTCACCGAGGATGCCGATGCACTCCCCGGAGGACGCCTCAAAGGAAACATCCCTGAGAACTTCCTTTTTGGAATAATTTTTCTTAATATTTTTGATCTCTATTTTCAATTTTATTCCATCCTTTACCGAAAAGAGGCTGTTGCAATAGATGCAGCAGCCCCTCTGATAGCTTTTTCAAAGCAGAGGATCTTTCGATCCCCAATTACAAATCAAATCACGGATTGCTATAGAA
>SVQJ01000147.1 GCA_015065395.1 Oscillospiraceae bacterium | reverse complement strand
TATAGTAGGTGTTAGTGGGGTCAACGTATGTATCTCCCGCGTAGCCGCCGCCCGTTGCAGTTACGCGCACCGCACTTACTCTCTCATCGGTGAGATAGGGGTTGGTGGCGTAGAATCCGCCGGGCATATCCATAGGCATAAGGCGGTTTTCCACAAGATACTCATAAAATGCCTCGTACGTGCCGCCGTAGGTGGTTCTGTTTGCGATATAGAAGGATGACTGAAGAGCGGTCTCTTCGGAAAGAGCGAAGTCCCAGACATAGCAGTATACCGTTGCGGTCTTAACGATCCTGCCTTCGGCATCCTTTATGTCAAGCTTGGCGCTGTACCAGCCGGAGGGGGTGTTCTCGTCGCTTTCGATGCGGATGAGAAATGCCTGGCTTTTTCCGCCGTTCAGCTGAAAGGTGCCGATACGGTCAAGAGGAGCGATGGGATCGGGAGTTTCGCCCTCGCGGATTATGGAATTTTCCTCAGTACATCCGATGACCGAGCCTTTATCAAGGTTTTCGGTGGTAATGTACATCTGGTAATAGATCTCTGCCGGGATGGTATCTCCCTTCTCATTTGTAAAATCGGAAACGCCGGCGCTCATTCTTGACTTCGTTTCCTCGGAGAAAAGAACGAATTGAGCGTTTTCGATCTCGTTTTTAGCCATGTACACCGAATAAGTATCCATGCCGGAGGGGGTTATATCCTGTGTCAGCACTTTTTTGAAGGAGTGCTCAAACCAAAGCTCTATGTCTTCGTCCTCGTAGGGGGCGGTCTGCTTTATATAGCCTTCGGCAGGATCTGCAGAAGGGCTGTTCTCAGCACCTGCCGTGAAGCTGCCTGCAAGCACCGCGGAAAAAAGCAAAATAAGCAGGAGGGAGCGAAGAAGGAGGTTTGCAAGTCTTTTTTTCATTTTATCACCGTTCCTTTCTGAAAACAAAGACCTTTTGGGCAAATTGCCCTTTTACTATTGTTAATACTAACAAAAAATGATAAATATGTCAAGACAAAACCGTGCTTTGCGGCTTTGGGCGGATAAAGATTATTGACAACGGAGGGGAAGTTTTATATAATTGATTTATAGAGGCGAGACCGGGACGCATTTTCGGTCTTTTCTGAAAAAGCAAGTAAAAACGGAGGCTATATGAAAAAATTATTGGCGGTCCTTATCCTTATCTGTATACTTTCTCTCTCGGGCGGCATTTGCGCTGTGGGAGCTGAAGGTACAGACCCTTCAGATGCTTACACTCATATCGATGCTCAGTATGAGGACTCGGGCTTGAAGCTGTGGTTCGATTATGCCACGGAGAAGATATCTCCCGACGTAACAGAGAGCACGGGTATGGAGAGCTTTTCTGTATATATGGCGAAGAATGAGATCGAGAATGCCCAGCTCGTTCTTTCAAGCGAGAATGATATGGAAGGCTTGAATATCAAGCTCGGCGGCTTTGAGAACGAGAACGGAGAAAGCCTTTCATGTGATGTGTTTATCCAGCTTTATCACGATTGCGGCTCCTTCGGCTATGTTCCAGATGCGATACCGCCCCTTTCGGCTTACGGCGATTTTTCTCTCAGTGCGAACACCTCTCAGGCGTTTCTCGTTAAGATCACCACAGAGGCAACCACCGAGAGCGGCTGGTATTCCTCCGATCTTTGGGTGGTTGATGCTGAGGGCAGAGAGATAAAGTATACGAAGATATTTGTATATGTATGGGATTTTGCCCTTTCCGAAGCAACTGCCTGTGCCACCAGCATAAATCTTGATTACGGTTATCTCAAGAATCTTTGCGCCGCAGGAGACGATGAAGCAGCTCTTGCTCTTTATAAGAATTATTACGATTATCTTCTTGAAAACCGTGTGAGCGCATATTATCTGCCCTATCAGCTCCATAAGACAGAGGCTCTTGAATATATGGACAACCCCAGGGTCACATCCTTCCAGTATGCTTCTCCCGAGGGAAGTGCGCTGAATCCTCAGGTCTATGCCAAGCTTTTCACAAGCGTTTTTGCAGGTGAAGAAAATGCCCATCGCTTCAACAAGGCTTACTATTTTGCAAACGTTGTAGATGCTGACAGTCCGGAAGACCTTGAGGCTCTTAGGAGTGCTTATGACAGCATCGTTTCAACCGTTTCAAAATACGACCTTTCTTACACAGACGAATATCTTTGGTTCATTTCCTCTTATATTTTCGATATTGATTACACCACACCCGAGGGCAACGTGATCGACCAGATCGACTATTACGACGATTTCGTTAACCTTCTCTGTTCAAAGACCTTTGCGTATACCGGCTCCGAGGAGCTGTCCACTCCCGGCTCAAAGGTTCTCCAGCCCTTGAAATGGAACAGCGTTTACGGCACCTTTAAGGAGAGAATGGCAAGCTTCAAGGCTGACGGAAACAAGCTTTGGTGGTTTATCTCCTGGGACGTTGAGGCACCTTATATCAATTACTATATGCAGACCGACGGCGTTTTGCAGAGGATCCTTTTCTGGCAGCAGTATGACAACGGCGTTGAGGGATTTCTCTATAACTTTGCAAACTTCTGGGCTGTGGATGGCCGTGATCCTTACAAGAACAATATCACAAATTCCGCATATCCCAATGCTCACGGAGAATCCATCCTCATTTACCCCGGTAATGCATACGGTCTCGATATACCTGTGGGAAGCCTTCGCCTTGAGGCAATGCGCGACGGTATTGAGGACTATCAGCTTTTCTATATGCTTGACAGCATGAGAAATAATCTTACCGATCCTATCATCGACAGAATGACGACGGGCATGGTCACCTATTCCTCGTCGGATAAGGATTATTACGAAGCAAGGATCGCCCTCGGAAATGCAGTGGAAAAGGCAAGCGCAGGTATATGCGATCATGTTTATGAGCTTTCCGAAGAGCTTTCCTTCCCCGTAAGCTGCACGGAGAACGGCAAAGAGGTCTACGTCTGCGCCTATTGCGGCGATAGCTATGAAAACGTGGTTCCTTCTACCGGACACAGCTACGGAGAGGATCATGTCTGCGATAATTGTAATGAAACGGATCCTGCATCCCAGATAAAGAAGGGCGATCTTGACGGCGACGGCCAGGTAGTAGCAAAGGACTTGAATATCATCAAAAAATCCATCGGAGGACAGACCTCCCTCAGCGAAAAGCAAAATCTTGCGGCAGACATAAACAATGACGGAACAGTCACAGCCGTGGATATGAACAGGATACTTCGTTATATCGCAGGCCTTATAATGGAGCTGTGATATAAAAAGAGAAACGGTCGCTTTTTTGAAAAAAAGCTTCGCAAAAAACTTTAAGTATTTGTTTAGCAAAAAATTGCTAGGCAAAAGGCATCGCCAAAGCAGAAATCTGCTTTGGAGGCGGTACCTTAGGTGCCGTAACCCTAAAAGAAGACAGGACGGAAAAATGAGCGAACTCATTTTTCCGTCCTGTCTTCCTTTCGGGGCCTTTTTGCCTTTTCGATACGTTTTTTCTTAAAGTTCCTTTGATTCTTTCCTTTCAAGGAAAGAACGGGAAGCCCTGTGTTCATCCGTCAAAAAAAGAATTTATCGCGTTATTGCCTTCAAGGATCGATCTCGATGCCCACGGGGCAATGGTCGCTTCCCATAATATCCGTAAGGATAAAGCTGTCCTTAAGCTTTTCGCGAAGGGAATCGGATATAACGAAATAATCGATACGCCAGCCAACATTCTTTTCCCTTGCCTTCATCATATAGCTCCACCAGGAGTATTCCACCTTATCGGGATAAAGGTAGCGGTAGGAGTCTGTAAAGCCGCTGTCCAAAAGAATGGAGAATTTTTCTCTTTCCTCGTCGGTAAAGCCTGCGTTTTTGTGATTGGTCTTTGGGTTTTTTAGGTCTATCTCTTCGTGGGCAACGTTCAAGTCGCCGCAATAGATAACGGGTTTTTTCGCATTAAGAGCGCATATATATTCTCTAAGTGCGTCCTCCCATTTCATTCGGTAATCAAGGCGGGCAAGCTCTCTTTGGGAATTGGGGGTATATACCGTGAGAAGATAGAAGTTTTCGTATTCCAGCGTGATGGCACGTCCCTCCGTATCGTGCTCGGGGATGCCTATTCCGTAGGAAACGCTGATAGGCTCGTGTCGTGCAAACACGGCTGTTCCGGAATAACCCTTCTTTTCGGCGCTGTACCAATATTGATAATAGCCTTCAGGTGAAAACTCTGCCTGGCCGGGCTGCATTTTCGTTTCCTGCAGGGAGAAAAAGTCAGCATTCAGGGAGTTGAAATATTCTTCAAAGCCTTTATTAAGGCAGGCGCGAAAGCCGTTAACGTTCCATGATATGAATTTCATTTATTTCTGTTCCTTCCTTAGATCTCGGACTTTAGAAAGGGGCTGTGAGAAACAGCCCCTTTAGTCCAAGTATTAAAGATCAAGCTCTTTTGCGCAGTCGCAGATAATATCAACGGCGCGCTCAACTCCAACGGATCCGCTGTTGAGCATCAGGTCGTAATTGGATCTGTCGCCCCAGTCCCAGTCTGTGAAGGTGGAGAAATGGCGCGCTCTGCCCTTATCGCTCTTTGCGATAAGATCAAGGGCCTTCTTTCTGTCGCAGCCGTAGCGCTCGATAGCTCT
>SVQJ01000146.1 GCA_015065395.1 Oscillospiraceae bacterium | reverse complement strand
GAATTGATTGGATCTTTTATCGGGAGAATACCGAGGGGGAATACGTTTTGGGCAGTCGCGGAGTGGAATTGCCCGGCCTTGCTGTGGATTTTAAGGTGACCACCGATTTCGGTACCCGCCGAATTGCAAAGGCAGCTTTTGATTATGCAAAGGATAACGGAAAGACTCGGGTAAGTATCGTTACCAAGGCAAATATCATGAAAAAGACCGATGGCAAATTCACGGAAATTTGTCACCAAGTAGGAGAAAACTACCCTGATATCACCGTAGACGATTGGTATATCGATATTATGACGGCAAACCTTGTAAATCCTGCCGTTCGCAGCAGTTTTCAAGTGGTGGTCCTGCCGAATCTTTACGGCGATATCATCACGGATGAAGCTGCTCAACTGCAAGGCGGCGTAGGAAGTGCGGGGAGTGCCAATATCGGTGACCGCTATGCAATGTTTGAGGCAATTCACGGGTCGGCACCGCGTATGATCGCAGATGGGTTGCAGGATTACGTAAACCCCGCCAGTATTTTACGGGCTACCGTGATGCTTTTGAGGCATATTTACCGACGAGATGCTGCCTGCCGCTTGGAAAATGCGCTGGATGCCTGCGAGGTCAACGTTACCGGCGATGCGTCGGGGGCAACTTGCAAGGACTATATGGATTCCTTGCTGATGCTGCTGTAAAACACCGATAAAACTAACAAAAAATTAGACACATCATAACGGAAAAATCCAAAATGATGTGTCATTTTGTTGTTGCGAAAAAGTTATTGTTTCATAGTTCTACGGTATTCGCGCATCGTTATACAGTATTTTGCCTTAAAAAGCTCTGAAGCCCAGCTTATGTTATTAAAACCGCTTTCGTATATGATCTCGGTAATTGAGTGGTTGCTGTTCAAAAGCATATTGCAAATATACGTTAATCTCAGATCATTTATAAATTCCGTTACGGTAACCCCCATATATTTTTTCATACTTCGGCACACGTGCTCTCGGCTTTTATCGGTTAAAGAAAACAGCTTTTCACTGCCGTCCGTAAAGCTTCCGCTTTTTCTTATCTCGCTGCACAATTCTTCAAGCCACAGAGGGACGGTATGGGAATTTGAAGAAAAATCAGAATAGTATTTTGTGAATATATCAAAAATCAACGTGCGCAGTACGGTTTTTCGCAGAGAAGCGTCGTCGGAGGAGATGGCTCTGACTGCAGCCATTCTGGCGTTGAAAACGGCCAATTCACCTGCATTAAGATGTACGAAGGGTGGCAGTAGTGCATCGGTCAGCGTTTTAGAAGGAAAGCCTTCGCCAAGATAATCAAATATTTGTTCTGCCGTTTCTGTGGTAAAAGTAATGTTTAGCATCGAAAAGGTCTTTCCGTCATAGCTTGCGTAGTCGTGCGTATCACTTGGGCGTATGAAAACCATATCATTCTTTTTCAATGGAATGACCGTGCCGTTTACAAGATGCTTGGCGGCTCCGTCCAGAAGTATAAATATTTCATAATAATCGTGATAATGGGGTCTGAAATACTCGGTATCACTTAATATATAGCGGTAAGAGCAGCCTGTTTCCATATCAACGAATCGCCGGGCGGTTAAAAGTTTCGCTTCCAATTCCACTCCTCCTTTTGGAATGAATATCACAATACCATATAAATTATAACACAATAGTGTTTGAAAAACAATACGTGTTTCTATATAATTGATGATGGGAGGTGATTATTTATGGCAATGATAAAAGAAAGATTGAATAAGCTGTGCGAAAAGCTCCTGGCTTATTCGTCAGAGCCTGTTTCTCGTATAGATAATTTAGAAATAGTTGAAGCCGAATACAAGAAGGGTCACACACCGCCGACGGGGGATTGGCATCCTATCGGTATAATTAAGGGAGAACATAAACATTTTTGGATAAGGGCTGAGTTTGCAACCCGAGAAGCAATTGAGGGCAGCGAATACGTTTTGCGTTTCTCTACGGGAATCTGCGGCAGAGATATGCTTAACCCTCAAGGAATCTTATATTTGAACGGCAAAATGGTGCAGGGAATTGACACCAACCATATGGAGGTTGTTCTTGAACCCTGTAAGGAATACAAGATGTATCTATATCTGTACACGGCGTATGCAGATATACCCTTTGAGCTGCGTGCCGACGTGTTCCGCATTGATTTGGAGACCGAGGGGCTTTATTATGACATATTGACTCCCCTTGAAGCATTGTATTATCACAATGACAGAACGGCAGAGCTGAAGCCCGCGCTGAACGAGAATACGACTGAATATACGGATATACTTTCAGCTCTTGAAAGTGCAGCAAATATTGTTGATTTGAGATATCCGTACAGCGAAGAATATTATGAAACCTTGCGCAGAGCAAGAGAATACCTGAGAAATGAATTGTATGGAAAATTGTGTACTGCCGAGGGAAAACCCATAGTACATTGCATAGGACATACCCATATTGACGTTGAGTGGCGTTGGGATAGATTACAGACAAGGGAAAAGGTGCAGAGAAGTATTGCCACCGCGCTTTCATTGATGAAAAAATATCCGGAGTATTTGTTCACCCTTACCCAACCCGAGCTATACAGATATTTGAAAGAAGAAGCTCCCGAAAAATACGAAGAGGTCAAGGAGCTGGTAAAACAGAAGCGATGGGAGCCCGAGGGGGCCGTATGGGTAGAGTGCGACTGTAACCTTGTAAGCGGCGAAAGTCTGGTAAGACAGATACTTTACGGAAAAAGATTTTTCAAAGAAGAGTTTGATGTAGATTCCAAGGTGCTTTTTTTGCCTGACGTATTCGGTTACAGCGCGGCAATGCCTCAGATATTGAAAAAAACAGGCATTGACTATTTTTTGACCTCAAAAATCAGCTGGAACGAAACCAATATAATGCCCTATGACTCATTTATGTGGAAAGGAATTGACGGAACTGAGATCTTCTCAAGCTTTATTACGGCGCAATATGCCGAAAAAAACCACGAAATACAATGTAAGACAACGTATAGCGGAAACCTCAGCGCTCCTCTTGTTTTGGGAACGTGGGACAGATATCAACAGAAAGAGTACAACAAGAATACTGTAATTACCTACGGTTACGGGGACGGCGGAGGAGGACCCACAAAGCAAATGCTGGAAAAGCAACGTCGTCTTTCTTGCGGTTTACCCGGTGTGCCCGTAACAAAAACAAATTCTCTTTTGCCATATTTGCAAGAGTGTGAAAAGGAATTTTTGTGCAATTCCAAAAAGCTGAAGCGTACCCCCACGTGGGTAGGAGAGCTTTATCTGGAATACCATAGAGGTACTTATACAACTATGGCAAAAAACAAGAGGGGAAACCGTAAGTCTGAATTTTTGCTGCAAAAGACTGAAGCAATCAGCTATGCTGACCTGTTACATGGAGGAGACTATGATTCCGACGGACTGAGCTTGGCCTGGAGAAAAGTGTTGCACAACCAGTTTCACGATATACTTCCCGGAACGAGTATCCGTGAGGTGTACGAGTGGTCCGACAAGGACTATATGGAGGTTGAGAATTACTGCAACGCTTTGATCGAAAAAAAGCTTTTAAGGTTGGCTGAAAGTGTCGAAAGCGACAGTGGATTGCTTGTTTATAACTCCCTCGGCTTTGAGCGGGGAGGAGTAGTGAATATCAACGGAACGAGTATTGAAACAGAAGAAAAAATACCGCCGTACGGTTGGAAGGTGATAAAGGCGGCGCCGGGAAAATGCGGTGTACAAATTGATGGCTTAAAGGCTGAAAATGAATATTATTCACTGACTCTTGATGAAAACGGCACGATTGCTTCACTCTATGACAAAACCGCCGAAAGGCAGGTGTTTGTTGACGGTGAAGGCGGAAACCTTTTCACCGTTTATGAGGATATGCCTTACAGTCAGTATGAAGCGTGGGACATTGCAGACTACTTCCGTTCAAAACAGTACGCGCTCGATGGAAAAGCGGTAATAAGAGCAATAAAAGACGGATCCAGAAGCGGTTTTACGGTGACGAGAAAGTATAATGATTCTGTAATATGCCAAAAGATTTGGTTGTGTTCGAAATCACGCCGTATCGATTTCGATACGGAGATCGACTGGCACGAAAAGCATCAGCTTCTCAAAGTGAATTTTCCTTTTGATATTCACACGGATGAGGCGGTTTACGAGATTCAATACGGTCACGTTCGCCGTCCCACTCACAGAAATACAAGCTGGGACAGCGCAAGATTTGAGGTGTGCGGACACAAGTGGGTTGACGTATCGGAACACGGGTATGGCGTAGCATTGCTGAACGATTGCAAGTACGGATTTGCAACAAATGGCAGTAATGTAGAGCTCACGGTATTAAAAAGACCGACGTACCCCAATCCCGATGCTGACGAGGGCAGGCACGTATTCACGTATTCTTTGTTGCCTCACGTCGGTGATTTCAGGGAAGCAGGGGTCATTCAGGAGGCATACGGTCTGAATCAGCCCTTGAATGCCGTTGAGGTGTGCGCCCGAAAAGGCGTTTTGCCTCAAGACTTCAGTCTCGTTTCTTGTAATAAGAATAACGTAGTGATCGAGGCGGTCAAGAAGGCTGAAAAGGATGACGCTATGATCGTGCGTCTTTATGATGCTTATGACAGCCGTTGCAATGCAAAAATAACCGTTGCCGACGGCTTCAAGGAAG
>SVQJ01000145.1 GCA_015065395.1 Oscillospiraceae bacterium | reverse complement strand
TAAGCATTGATCATTACTCTTCGTCGAAGAATTCTTCTTTGGTGATCTCCCTGGTATTATCCGTCTCCTCTCCGGTAAAAGCGTTGAATCTGTAGTCGGTGTCATAGTAGTGAGCTTCCATTGGTTCCTGCTTGTGCTTGCGAAATACGATCGCAAACAGGGAGATGAAGGTCCCGACAGCTCCGATAATGCCTATTCCAAGTAAGATGTTGGCGAGCTTTCCGGGATGAATAAAAAGAATTATGAGCCCTATAAAGACTCCAAAGAAAAACATATAGCCGAAGGTCTCTATGAGGTGCCTTTCGCCCTTTGTTGCCTGCCAGCTGCCTGAGGTGTGGAATTCTTTTCCCTTGCGCCGCGGTGGTGTTACCGCCTGCAGCATTCCTGTATTTTCCGAGGGGAAAGACGGTATCTGCAAACGTCTCTGTTGCTTTTTCTGATGCCGCAATAAAGGCAATCATTCCTGCATATATTGGATATTTCGATAAGTCCTCTTATAAAAACGCTTTTGCCGTAATATCTTTCCTTTTCCTCCAACGCAATAGAAGCCGCATACTCTGCGATTTCCCCTGTTCTGTTTTCGATTATATATCGGTACTCACTCTCAGAAAGAGCACGGTCTCTTTTCAGCTTATCAATTAATCCTTTAGTTCTGTTCATCATCAGTTATCAGATTTGAATAGGCAGTCTTTACGCTTATTCCGGGGATATTCCCCACCTTCCCCGAGAGAGCGGCAATGGTATCCTGGGGCGCATCGATCGCAACGGAAACAAGGCTCACTCCTTTTTCTCTGTACGGAATGCCCATCCTGCCGATAATATATTCACAATAAGAATGCAAAAGAGAATTCAGCTCCTTTGTGCTTTCTTGATTTTCCACAATTATTGCCATAACTGCAAGCCTTGACATACAACCTCCTTTATTAAAGAAAAAATGCCGCGCCAACATGAGCGCAGCATTTGAAAGGGGTACAGCATACCCCCAAAAAACATTTCAAACACCTTTCACCTCGGAACGAAAGCGAACCTCATGTCAGGACAATACATTATATCATTTTTTCGCCAGAAAGTCAAGGGCACAAAAAAGCTTAAAATGTTACATATTGAGCAAATTCTATTGCAAAAAGCAGTGAAAGTGATATAATAGTGGTGTAAAATATTCAAAAGAAAGGATCAAGTTCAAATGAAAAAGTTTTTTTCTGATTTCAAAGAATTCATAATGCGCGGCAACATTCTGGACATGGCTGTCGGTGTTGTTATCGGTAATGCATTCAAAGAGATCGTAAATGCACTGGTTGCAAACATCATCACCCCTCTCATAAGCCTTGCTACCGGAAGCAACGCAATCGAGGATATGAAATATGTTTTCAAGGAAGCTGTCGTTGATGCGGCTGACCCCTCTATCATCGTTGAGGCTGAGGTTGCACTTACATACGGTGTTTTCCTCCAGGCTATCATTGATTTCCTTATCATTGCCTTCTCTATCTTCGTAACTCTCCGTATAATGCTTGGTGCACAGAAAAAGCTGGAAGCACTCAGAAAGAAGAAAGAGGAAGAAGCAAAGGCTGAAGAGCCTGCAGCTCCCGCCGAAACCGAGCTTACCGTTCTCTGCGAGATCCGCGAGATGCTCAAAAAGGAAGCGGATAATAAATAACGGTTAAAAATTGCTAAATCTTTAATAAAAAACCGCATAGAAAAAAAGGGGACCATCCCCACAAAGAAGAGAGCGTCTCAAAATGAACTCAATCATTTTGAGACGCTCTCTTCTTTATACCTTTTTGTCTTTCGCTAATTCCGTTTTGCTTCTTCCAACAAAGGAAAGAACAGAAAAATCAAGAAAAAAAGGCACCCTGCAAATGCTCTTTGCAAGGTGCCTTAAGATCACTTTACGCTTTACGCTTTTTATTATCCATTGCCTTGATTGCGAAGAGAACGGCAACGAGGAGGATGGCCATTGCGGGAAGAACGATAAACCACTGCTTTACAAATGCAAACATCAGATAGCCGATAAAGGACACACCTGCAACTGTGAGAGCATAGGGAAGCTGAGTGGAAACATGGGCAACGTGGTTGCACTGGGCACCTGCACTGGACATGATGGTGGTATCGGAAATGGGTGAGCAATGGTCGCCGCAAACGCTACCTGCAAGGCAGGCAGACATACCGATAATGAGAAGAGCTCCGCCATCGGAGAAGATCGCAACGACGATAGGAATGAGGATACCGAAAGTTCCCCAGGATGTTCCCGTTGAGAAAGAAAGACCGATAGCAACAAGGAAGATAATAGCAGGCAGGAAGTTTGCAAGGCCTTGAGCGCTTCCCTCCATAATGCCGCCCACAAACACATCTGCGCCAAGGAGACCGGTCATGTTCTTGAGAGCGGTTGCAAGGGTAAGGATGAGGATAGCGGGAACCATCGCAACAAAGCCGCGGGGAACGCAGGTCATAGCTTCCTTGAAGTTGAGAATTCTTCTGATGATAAGGTAGATTATGGTGAATACGAGAGCAACGAAGCCGCCGAGGGGCAGGCCAACGGTTGCATCTGTATTACCGAAAGATCCGATGAAATCTCCCTTGTAGCCGCTGGATGCATCAAAGAATCCGCCGACATAAATGAGAGCCAAAACGCATGCAATAATGAGCACGATAATAGGAAGGAGCAGGTCGATAACTCTACCGTTTCTGTTGTAGTACTCGATGTCCTTGCCCTCACTTTCGCCGCCATAGGAGAGATTACCCTTTTCGGCCTCGATCTCATGGCGCTTCATGGGGCCGTAATCCATTTTCATGAGCATTATTGCTATGATGAATACAAAGGTAAGAATAGAGTAGAGGTTGTAAGGAATTGCCTTTACAAAAAGTGCAAGGCCGTCCTCGCCCTTTATATAACCGGAAACGGCTGCTGCCCATGAGGAAATGGGAGCGATCATACAAACGGGAGCTGCGGTTGCATCTATAAGATATGCAAATTTTGCTCTGGAGATCTTTTTGGAATCGGTTACGGGACGCATAACGCCACCTACGGTAAGGCAGTTGAAATAGTCATCAATAAAGATGAGAATACCGAGCACAAATGTGCAGAATGCGGCACCCGTCTTGGATTTGATGTTTTTCTGTGCCCAACGGCCGAAAGCGGCACTACCGCCTGCCTGGTTAACGAGAGCAACCATGACACCGAGGATCACGAGGAACACGAAGATGCCCGCCGTATCGGAAACGGCACGGATAAGGCCGTTGTTGATAACGCTGTCCACAGTAGAAACAACGTTGAAATTGCTTGTAAGCAGGCCGCCCACGAGAACACCGATGATAAGAGAAGAATAAACTTCCTTGGTGATAAGCGCAAGTGCTATCGCGATAACGGGTGCGAGGAGAGCAGTCCATGTGGAATAATAAGGTGTATCTGCTGCCACAGATCCTGTACCGCCGCAGTCAGCGCAATAATCTGCAGGCACGAACCCGTTGCCTTCACAGTATTTGCAAGAGTCATCTTCGCCGTCGCATACTTTACAGCTTATATAATTGGGGGATACTCCGGTACCCTCACAGGTCTTACAGCCGTCCACAGCGCCGTCCTCATCCTGACAGGTCTCACAGGTTATAGCCGCGCAATTACCGCAATCCATAGTTGCCTTGGGATTGCCGCCGTCGATCTTTATGTAAGCCAAAAGAGCGACGACCACAACGGCCATAATAAGAACAAATAATGTTTTCTTTTTCATTTGACTTTCCCTTTCAGTTATTTCAAAAAGAAAAGACCGGGCGCAACGCACGGTCCAAAATACAAATAATGCATTCAGACGTATGACAGCGCTCCACTTTTAAGTGACAGTATAATGCATATTATTACATTATCCCAAGCCTTGCAAAATGCAAATGACTTTCGGCGTCATCCCCTTTCGTGCAAAGCACTAATCTTGTCAGACGCACCTCTATCCAGTCTCTTCCTTATTCAATTACATATTAATATACCACAACCCTTTAGAGTTGTCAACAGAATATTAATATATTTATAACAATTCTCAAATAATCGAAACGAACCGGAGAACAGCCTTCACCGAGTTCTCCGCAGCAAGACGGGCAAATGTGGGATAATCCATATCAGCGCTGTCGTCGCCGCCATCGGATATTGCGCGGATTATGCCAAAGGGCACACCGTTCACATAGCAGACCTGGCCGATAGCTCCGCCCTCCATCTCACAGGCGGCGGCATTGAAGGTCTCTTTTATAAAGCTTTTCTTTTCTGCGGCAGCAACGAACTGATCTCCCGTTGCAACAGTTCCGCGAAGGCATTTTATACCCTCAGCGCGAACGCAGTCCGCAAGAGTGTTTGCGATTTTCTCGTCGCAGGGAATATTCACAATATTGATCCCGGAAAGAAGTCCTATGGGATCTCCCAATGGTGATGTGTCCATATCGTGCTGAACGACGCTGTCCGCAACAACGACATCCAGAACGAAAAGACCATCCGCAAGTCCTCCGGCAACGCCTGTGTTTATTATGCAGTCAAGGGAAAAGCGCATACACATTGTCTGAGCGCAAAGGGCGGCAAACACCTTACCTATACCGCATTTGGCGCAAACCACGCGCCGCTCTCCGATATATCCGCAAACAAAATCTATTCCGCTTATATTGACGGTATAGCTTTCGGTGAGCTTTTCCTTATGCCGT
>SVQJ01000144.1 GCA_015065395.1 Oscillospiraceae bacterium | reverse complement strand
TCACTGCTTCGCCGTACGGCGAAAGGATACCTCGTGCAAAGCAAAGCCAAGCACAAAGTGATATATTATTATTTCTTTTTGCTCTCGTCTACCAGACGGCGCGTCTCGAGATATATTCTTTTATTGGCATCGCCGATGGCAAAGGCACCGATCTTTTCTTCCATATCCCTTCTCTTCTCCGGATTTTGGCAAAGATCCGATATAAGAGAAACCAGCTTTTCGCAAAGATCTCCGTTTTCACGAAGTATTGCCGCAGCTCCCTTCTCCGCAAGGACATTGGCATTTTTGAACTGCTGATCGTCCGTTACATTGGGAGACGGGATAAACACTGCGCATTTTCCCGCAAGAGAAAGCTCTGATACGGTCAAGGCACCTGCTCTGCAAATAACGATATCCGCCGCCGCGATACGGTCGGGCATATCGTATATGTATTCAAGAAGCTGAAGATTCTCATATTTATCAAGTCCCCTCTTCTTGAAATCCGCAAAAGCTATTTCCTTCTCAATGGCACCGGTGGCATGAGTGTGATATATCTCCTCCTTGCCCCCCGTATAATTTTCCATAAGGTGAAGGACTGCTTCGTTTACCTTTTCTGCTCCGAGACTTCCTCCGAATGATAGGATAACGGTTTTCACGCGTTCGGGAATGCCCAGCTTCTTTCTTGCCGCCGACTTATCCCCCGCATGAAAATCTCCAAGCATAGGGCAACCGACGAGCATAAGCTTTTCGGGGCAATCAAGACCCTTTCCTGCCTTTTCAAAATTCAGAAAGATCCTGTCCACACTCGAGGAGAGCATCCTCACAGCCATTCCGGGCACTGCGTTTGATTCATGGAGAGCGGTGGGGATACCCATTTTTGCCGCCGCCTTACACACAGGCCAGGAAACGTAGCCGCCCGTTCCTATAACGATATCGGGCTTGAATTTTTTGATTATCTTCTTGGCTTTGCCGGGAGAGGTAAGGGCAAGGTATGCCGCCTTTATGTTTTTAAGGGAAAGACTGCGGCGAAGGCCCATAACGTCCACGTGAAAAAGCTCATATCCTGCCTTCGGCACAAGCTTATTCTCAATGCCTCTGGGAGTGCCGACAAAAGCGATCTCGCTGTCCGGCTCGTTTTGTTTAATGGTATTGGCTATAGCAAGGGCGGGGTTAACATGGCCGCCGGTGCCGCCGCCTGTCATAAGAACTCTCATAAGCTGCCTACCTTTTCCTTTTTACTTTTTCTGATAAGAATGTCTTGAAATGGACAGAAGTATTCCCATTTCGCACATAAGCATTACAAGTGAGGAGCCTCCGTAGGAGAAGAAGGGCAAGGAAACTCCGGTATTCGGTATAAGATCGGTAACCACCATGATATTCAGCACCGCCTGGATGCCCACCTGGAAGGTAATACCGAAGGCTGTCAGAGATGAGAACGTATCGGGAGCTTTTCTCGCGATAACGATGCCGCGCCATACAAAGAAGCCGTAAAGGGCGATAAGAAGCACTGCTCCCACAAGTCCCATTTCCTCGCACCAAATTGTGAAGATAAAGTCATTATGGGCGGCGGAAACGTAATTATACTTCAGATTACTGTTACCAAGGCCCAGTCCGAAAAGACCTCCGCTGCCGATAGCGTAAAGTCCCTGGGTCGTTTGCCACGCCTCACCGAGCACATCCGCGTTCTCATTTCCGTGAGTGGTGATACGCTCCAGCGCATAGCTGTTTTTCAGAAGATAAGCCACAACTGCGATCACGCCGACGGGAGCGTATGTAACGAGCATTTTTGCTATATCAGCACCGCTGACAAAAATAATGGACATACCGATAAGACAAAGGATGATCGTTCCGGAAAGGTGCTTTTCCAGAAGAACGAGAGCACAAAAGCCGCCGACGATAAGGCCCGGAGCGACGACGCCCTGCCAAAAAGCCTTTTTCTTATCGGCTCTCTTGACGATTATCTCGTAATGCTTATCCATATACAGAGCAAGAGCCAGAATAAGCGCCGCCTTTGCCGCCTCCGAGGGCTGAAGAGTTATAAAGCCGACGGAAAGCCATCTTCTCGCAACGCCCTCCGCCGTTCCCATGACAAGCACCAGCAAAAGCAGAGCTATTGCCGCTATAGTGACAGGAACGGTGACTCTTTTGAAAAGCTTATAGGGCATAAAGCTCACTCCAGCCATAAGGATACCGCCTATAGTGAGCCACATAAGCTGATTTCTTATATAATAGAGGCTGTCGTTTTTTTCATGAAGAGCATTGGGATAGCTTGCGCTGAAGACCATAATGGTGCCCAGACACAAAAGGACGAGAATGATGGTGAGCATCGGGCGGTCAACACCGTGACGCACTCTCTGTATCTCTCCTGCCTCCCATTTGGCATCCTTTTCTTTGCGAAGTGCCAATGCACGCTTTGCCGTTTTAGCAACCAAGCCTTTGCTTTTCTTTTTCACGGGCGAAAGTGCAGTTTGCCCCTTTTTCGGCGCACTTTTGTTTCCCTGGGGCTGACGGGTGCGTCCGTATTCGGTTTTTCTGTTATTATCGTTCATAAAAACGCACCTTTCATAAAAAAAGCTTATTTAAGACCCAGCCATGCAAGGCCGCAAAGAAGTGCTGTTATCAGAGAGAATATAACGACTATCTTTATTTCGCTCCAGCCGCACTTTTCAAAATGATGATGGATGGGTGCCATTTTGAAAAGCCGCTTACCGTGAGTGAGCTTGAAATATCCCACCTGGAGCATAACGGAAGCGGTCTCCATAATGTAAACAAAGCCGCAGATAACGATTATCAAAGGATTTGAAAGAAGGAACGCTCCTCCCACAACAAGGCCTCCCAAAAACAGCGAGCCTGTATCTCCCATAAAAACTCTTGCCGGATAGAAATTATAAACAAGAAATCCCACGCATATACCAAGCATCAAAGCGGATACCGCAGAAAGGGGAGCATTAACCTTTTCAGCTGCGAAAAATGCGCAAAGGCCGAAGAACACGCTTACCACCGCGGTGACAGAGGATGCAAGACCGTCTATACCGTCTGTCAGATTAACTGCATTCATGATGCCGACGATAAGGAAAAGGGCGATTATGTAAAAAGCGAATCCCAAAGGGAGTGTGATATCGGCAAAGGGGATATAGAGCTTTCCGTCCCGAAGTCCGCCGAAGAAATACATACCTGCAAGATAAAGAGCCGCGCAAAGGACCTGAAGAAGGAATTTTTGAGCCGCGGTGAGGCCCTCATTCTGCTTTTTTCTAAGCTTTGCGCTATCGTCAACGATCCCGATAAGTCCGCTTGCAAGCGCGAGAGCTATTGTCATGATAAAGGGAGCCGCACTCTGCGCGCCCTCCTTTATAACAAGCCATATACTTACGGCGATACCCAGAACAAAGGCAACGACAAGGAATGCAAGGCCGCCCATGGTGGGGGTACCCTCTTTGCTTTTATGCCAGCGGGGACCTATGTCCAATATCTTCTGCCCCATTTTGCGGCTGGCAAGAACAGGGATGAGATAATGGGATATGATCGCCGTGAGAGCAAAGGCAAGAGCCGCAATACAGCCGTATACGATGGCGTGGATCAGCATTTTGTTTTACCAACCTTTCCCGTGCATTTTTGAGATACCGTTTGATTTTGCGGCAAAGCGCCGCTTTCTTTTTAGTCATCTGCAAAAAGTTATAAATATCAATATAAATTATATCATGTTTTACTCCTTCGGTCAACACCTATATCAAAAAGGGACAAATTTTTATGTTATTTTTATTTTAGTCATTTGCCGTATTTTGCCATCAGCGCTTCTCTTACTATCTTTCGCTCGTCAAAGCTCCTCTTTCCGTAGGGACCTATCTCGTACGTTTCATGGCCCTTTCCTGCAAGGAGCACCGTATCACCTTTTTTTGCGCTCATGACCGCACAGTATATCGCTTCTCCCCTGTCGGGAATAACGATGCAATTATTCTTTTCCATGCCCACTATTATATTTCGTATTATCCCCAAAGAATCCTCATTCCTCGGGTTATCGTTGGTGACGATCACCTCATGCGCCCATCTTTGGGCGATCCTTCCCATAAGGGGGCGCTTTTCACGATCTCTGTCTCCTCCGCATCCGAAAACGCAAATAAGCCTCCCCTCTCCGCTCCTTCTGAGGGAAGAGAGAACACTTTCCAGAGCCGCCGGAGTGTGAGCGTAATCAATATAAAGATCAAATCCCCATTCCTCCCTCTTCACCGCTCTTTCCATTCTGCCCACAACGTTTCTGACGCTGCCGATCCCCCTTTGCACGCTTTCTCTGTCAACGCCTGCTGTGAGGGCACAAAGGGATGCAAAAAGGGTATTATAAAGGCTGAACTCTCCCAAAAGCGGACTTTCGATACGCACCTTTTCTCCCTGAAACAAATAGGTATAGGACACTCCCTTATTTGAAAAGGATACCCCTTCAAGCATTTTACGGCTTGCCCTCACCGCCCCATCGCTTTGAGCAAGGCGTGAAGCAAAGGGATCATCGCAGTTTATTATCTTTGTTTTGCACCGTTCTATGAACGAAGCCTTAGTACGGTAATAATCCTCCATCGTTTTGTGAAAATCCAAGTGCTCGGGAGACAGATTTGTGAAAACGCCTGCAAAAAAATCGATATTTTCAGTCTTTTTCTGGTTTATGCCGTGACTTGACACCTCCATGACGCAATGGGTGGCACCCATTTTCAAAAACTCTGCAAGAGT
>SVQJ01000143.1 GCA_015065395.1 Oscillospiraceae bacterium | reverse complement strand
GAAAAAAGGCGTTTACGGTTTCCTTCCTGTCAGGTGTTGCGGAGCCCGTGGGCGCTCTTGTGGGCTGGCTCATACTGATACCGTTTATGTCTGATACCCTCTTCGGCACCGTTTTTGCGGCCGCTGCCGGGATAATGGTCTATATCTGCATTGATGAGATCATTCCGGGAGCACAAGCAGACGGAGAGCACGCCCTTTCTGTGGCAGGATTCGTTTTCGGTATGGCACTTATGGCGTTAAGCCTGATCCTGTTTCTGTAGTATATAAGCATTAAAAATCTTAAAATTTATAAAACCCCCTATGCAAAAAGGGGGTTTTGTGTTATACTACGCTTGTATAGATCTCAAATAAGGAGCAACAATTTTATGAAAAGATTTTTTTCGCTTTTTCTTGCGTTGATAATGACATTTTCCCTTGTTTCCTGCGGCGGTAATAAGGATGAGGATAATAAGGAAACGAAGCCCGAGGAATCGGTTGAGGATAGCGATCCCCATGAAAATTATGCCCCTGATTTCAAGGTTTACGACGGCGAGGGCAAAGAGGTAACTTTGCACGAAACCATCGGCGATAAGCCTATAGTTATAAATCTTTGGGGTGTTTGGTGCAATCCTTGCGTTTCCGAGCTTCCTGCTTTCCAGACGATTTATGAGGAGTATGGTGATCGGGTGGAATTTATGATGGTCCACAGTGACGGTGGTTACCGTGTGAAGGATTCTGAAATTGCAGAGCTTATAGACTCGAATTCCTATACATTCCCGGTTTATTATGATCTGGACTACAGCGTTTCCGCTGTCTATTCCATAACTGCGTTCCCCACCTCGATCTTTATTGATAAGAACGGCGAACTCGTTAAGCTTCATCAGGGTATGATGGATGCAGATACTCTCCGAACATATCTTGACGGACTTCTTGAAGGCTGAGCTGATGAAGATACGGTATAACGAAAACGAGCAGGTGGTCAGCGCGGTAAAGGAGGGCCTTGAAAGAACGGGAGGTTATTGTCCCTGCCGCCTTGAGCGCACTGAGGATAACAAATGTATGTGCCGCGAATTCAGAGAGCAGATCAAGGATCCGGAGTTCGAGGGCTATTGCCACTGCCTGCTTTATTACAAATCTCTTGAATGAAAGGGCTTTTCAAATGGCAGAGATCAATGTAAGTATTGAAAATTTTGAGGAGGAGATCCTCAATTCGGATATTCCGGTACTTGTGGATTTTTGGGCTCCCTGGTGCGGACCTTGCATGATGCTTGCACCTGTTATGGCAGAGCTTGCCGAGGAAAACAGCGAGAGCCTTAAGGTGTGCAAGATAAATGTGGATGAAGAGAGCGAGCTTTGCTCTTCCTTCGGTATCGCAAGCATCCCCACCGTGCTTGCCTTCGGGAACGGACAGATAATAGGTCAAAGCGTGGGCCTTGCTACAAAGGAAAAGCTTCTTTCTCTCGTTTTTTAACGAAAACAAATCCGAGCAAATGTATAATTTCAGTTTTCACACGGTTTTTCTCGTTCTTTCCTTGAAAAGAAAAAGCCAAAGGAACTTTAAGAAAACGAAGATATCGCAAAGGCAAAAATGCCTTAAAAATAGGAAGGTGCACAAAAATGAAGTTCGTTCATTTTTGTGCACCTTCCTATTTTAGGTTATGTACCTATTGTACCCACGCCAAAGCAGTGCTGTGCTTTGGAAAATTTTGTGTTTAAGTTTTTGCAGTTCCTTCTTATTCCTCGTTTTCTTCTTCTTCGTTAACGATAAAGCTTTCATCCGGTTCAGCATCCTCCGATTCTGTCATATCCGAGGATTTGTAGAACGGGCCGAACTCGGGATTTCCCGTATGGACGTATGTTTTGGTATAATCTGCGGTGAAGATGATTATGTTTTTGAAATGCTTTACGTTTTCCGGATCGAAAATTCTTCCGTCGGGAACTGCGCAGATAATATTCTCATCGTTCAGCAGAATATAGCATTTACCTTCAAAGCCGTTTTGGAACTGTGCAACAGCGTCCTCGTCCACATAGCTGTCGGTCTTTTGAAAGCTGAAGGCGTGCCAGAGATAGTTTCTGAAAAGCTTTTTCGGAAGGCAGAAGGATTTTGCATCGTAAACCGTAACGTCCGGTGCAAAGGCAGACATCCATTTCAGCATATACTGCTTCACGGGAACATTATCGATATAGGTAAGCTCACCAAAGCTTTCCCTCAGGGAAGCGACGGCGGCCTCAATCTGTGCAGCGGTTGCTTTTTTTACAAACATTGTCTTTCCTGCTTTCTTTTACATTATGGGGTCGCCATAGATAGGCTCTTCCTGGGGAATAGTGAATTCAAAGGTATCTTCTCCCATATACTCATTTTTGGAGGAGCTGTATTTGCGGTAATAGATACCGTCCTCGCTCACATACCAGTTGTGTGCCGTATCGGTAGCAATAAACAGCACCGCAGCGCCAACACTCACGCTGTAGCGGTGTGCCTCGACATCGCCCACAAAGCCGGCTTTTTTTCTCATAACGGAGATCTCGCCCTCGCCGAAATTCTTTGCGATATTTGCGGCAGTTCCCGCATCTCCCATGTAATCGCCGAGAACGAGACTGCCGTTCTCGCTTTTCAGAATGCGGTAAAATCCGTTGCAACCGTCGTCAATATACCAATCGGATTCCGATGAATGAGCGATATATGCAAGCTCTCTGAATTCATCAGAAGCGGCGTACACCAGGCAGGTCTCGTTGCCGATGGTTGCTGAGCCTTCGAGCTTTGAAACGGTGCCGCCCGCGGTTTCGTCGGTTATCTTTTGAGCTGTTATCTGAGCATCGTTGACTGTTGAGGAGATCTCATCAATGCCCAGGGTTTCGTTGAATACGAATTCTTTTGTGACAGTGCCGAAATATCCGTGATCCTCGGTTGAAACAACGCATCCCTTTTCCTCGTCAAAGAAGGGATCCACAAGAGAGGAGTACCCTTGGCACAGGGAATAGCTTTTTGCTATGGTGTTCCAGAGCCAAAGACGATATGTGGAGCCTCTTTGGCTTTCGCTGTATATTATGCGTATATCGCAGTTGCCGTCTCCGTTGAAGTCCTCTTTTTCTATCCTTTCGATAGCATCGGGAACGGATGTGTCATATTCTATAGTCTGCAGAACATTTCCCTCTCCGTCGTTATCCCATAGGGTGATCTTTCCGGTATCGAGGGCGTAAAGCAATCTGGTTTCGCTGTTTACAAAAAATGAGCTTTCGTACTGGATGGTGTTGCGCCAATCAGTTTCCTTTTTTGTATCCTTTGGTGTATTACCGTTGCCGTTATTGCAAGCGGTAAACATGAAAACGGTGATAAGTGCAAGAGCACAGGATAAAATTCTTTTCATAACGATATTCCTCAATAAGCTCAGATTATCAAAAAGCGAAGCCGGAGGCTTCGCTTTTTTGACTATTACGCGTCCTTTTCCTCGTCGTCGAGATTGCAAACGGGAACAAAGTCATCGTCGCAAACGCAGAGAGGATCAAAGTCATCACCGAAGCAAGCGTCTGCACAATCATCGCAATCGCCGCAATCAAGAGTGACCTTGAAGTGCTTCTTGAAAAGCTTGTAAAGGATAACAACTGCTGCTACCACAGCAAGAGCAACGATAACCGCAATAACGATCACCTTCACCACACTGGTGCGCTTTTCTTCTTCTCTTGTCATATTATCATTCCTTCCTTTGAACAGCACGGGGCTGAAAATTCACAAAAACGGTCAAATATAGCATAGACCACTGCTTTCTTCAAGTATACCACAAAAAACAGAAAATGCAATAGTGCTAAAAAAATTTTACAAAATCAATTAGGTTTGTATATTTTGTTGATTATTCTGTATGCACCCACTGTTGCCTTTCTGCCCACCTTGCCGGGGAAGTGGGTGAGAGCGCAGAGGGCAGCGTAGCGCATTTTTCTGTATGTACGCTTATCCTTTGCCTTCAGGTACTGCCACAGATCCTTCTGCTTTTGGACGCTTTCTTTGTCACCCTTGATGGAAAGAAAAATGTTGCAGATGCAGATAAGTATGGAGAGCTCGTGGAGCATATATCTGTAAAGGCGACGGCTTTGCTTTTCGATGTCATTAAGATCATGGCTGTCTATAACCAGCTTTGTAACGAGGATCTGCTGATCTATGCGCTTTAATACGTTCTTTTCGTTAACAGACTGCTCATCGCTTCCCACATAGTAGAGATACATATCCTCGTTCATATAGTATATGCTCTTCACGGAGGGGAAGGGAACGTACATATAAAGATTGTCTACGTAGAAGGTGTGCTTGGGGAGCTCTATCTTACATTCGCGGAGAAGCTCCGTTCTGTAAACAACGGAATGCATCATAAGATATTTTGAAGGACCGAAGGGCTTTGTGTCGTCCCAGGTACACACGGTCTCGAGGGGAAAAACATGCTTATAGCTCATGGGGCGGCGTTCGCCTGTGTCGATACGCACGTAAACATAGTTGCAAACGTACATATCGATATCAATGCCCTTAGCCTCGTTCTCGCGTACCTTATCAAGGAATCGAAGAAGAGAATCGCTGTCAAGCCTGTCATCGGAATCCACGACCTTATAGTACTTGCCCTTTGCGTGGCGGATGCCCTGGTTAACACCTTCGCCGTGGCCGCCGTTTTCCTGGTGGATCGCTCTGACTATTCCCGGATATTTTGCCGCATATTCATCGGCAACCTCTCCGGTATTATCCTTTGAGCCGTCGTTTATAATGATGATCTCTGCATCATCTCCCGCAACAAGGAGAGATTCAATGCA
>SVQJ01000142.1 GCA_015065395.1 Oscillospiraceae bacterium | reverse complement strand
TGGCTTTAATCGAATGATAGCAGATGCCTTGAGCGGTAAAATCGACCTGATCGTAACCAAGAGCGTAAGTCGCTTTGCGCGTAATACCGTGGACAGCCTTACCACCGTCCGTAAACTGAGGGACAAGGGTGTTGAGGTGTATTTTGAAAAGGAAAATATATGGACGATGGACTCCAAGGGTGAGTTGCTCATCACCATAATGTCATCCCTCGCCCAGGAGGAAAGCCGTTCCATTTCCGAGAACGTGACCTGGGGTCAACGCAAACGCTTTGCTGACGGCAAGGTCAGTATGCCGTATAAACAGTTCTTGGGATACAGAAAAGGTGCAGACGGTCTGCCGGAGATCGTTCCCGAAGAGGCAGAAATCGTCCGCACCATTTACCGAATGTTTATGGAAGGAATGTCTGCAGGTTCTATTGCAAAACACCTGACCGAAAGCGGTGTACCCACGCCCTCCGGGAAAGCGGTATGGCAAAGACATACGATCGAGAGTATCCTGCAAAATGAGAAATACAAAGGCTCGGCACTTTTGCAGAAGAAATACACCGTGGATTTTCTGCAGAAAAAGAGGAAGGTCAACAAGGGTGAAGTGCCGCAGTATTATGTGGAGGAAAGCCACCCTGCCATCATTGAACTGGATACCCTTCAACTTCAATTCAACCCACCCCTCTGGCATACCACCGTCGACCACGTAACCGTATACGCAGATGAGCGTTTGGTGTTTCATTTCAAAAACGGCAGCGAGGTTGAGGTTCAACTTTGACTTGAGTATGCTATAATTTAATGACTATTACTTTGGAGGATGAATATGAAAAAGTGTCAAGATGTTTATATGGAGCCGGAGGTGTATCGTCACAACAACTGCATCGTTAGGGTGTACCGTCCGATTCTAACCGAAGAGGAACGCGCAAGACGGATGGAAGCAATCAAGAAGGCTGCGATTGACCTTATTATAGCGACAGAAAAAAGCAAAGCAAAAAAGGAGTCGGTCGTTTAACGAATAGCGGTATTTTAACGATAGGTTGATATAAATGTTGGGTTAAGTCCCGGGGTGGGACTATAAAAACAATGAAAAAGCGTTGCAAGATGGGTGGTAATGGCCCAAAATGCAACGCTTGTTTTTATAAGTACTTATTCTGTCTATGTTTTTCTCGGTAAAAAACGATACCGCTGTCGACACGATTGTATCAACAGCGGTATCTGATTTGGCTCTCGGGGTGGGATTTCTTGCCCGACGTTCGATATAGTCGCCTTGCTCGGCGCTTGCGGCCTCACAATACTCCTTATCTCTCGTCTCTCAATCCCCTCGCTTTATCCGCCCCCGGCGGCGCTCGGCGTTTTCGTCCCACTCCCTCCGCCGCCTTCGGCAATCGGAGGGGTGAATGGTTCAAATCCCAACTCCACACAGAAAACGAAAAACAGCACCCTAAGACGCTTAATGGTGGTATTATGGGTGTAGCCTTTGTCGAGGCTGATACAAAACATTGGGCTATGCATACTTTTCAGCAATTGTATGCTGGCCAATACTATACCATTGATAAGTGTGAAGAACTTTTTAAAAGATAAAAACGGAGAATTAATTATATGGCAGAAAAAAAGTATCTTGTAACCATTGAGGTAAGTGATACAAGAGATAACATAAACTCTGGTAATTTTAATCCAGAGGAAAATATCAAGGACTGCAAAGAAGCCCGAGGCATTTGACTTCACAGGCAATGCTGACGATCTTCTCTACGTTGATACATTCGATGCTGCAGTAGATACAGCAGTTCTCGGCGAGGACGGCTATTACCACCTCAACAGCGCTGACGGTCCTATCCTTTACGCAGACCTCAACGACACACTTATGTCTCTTGAAACTGCAAACAGCTACGGTCAGCTCAAGGAGCTTATCTACGAGGGCGACGAGGTTGTTAAGGTATACGACTTCACTATCGCTATGATCGAATACCTCGAGTGCATGGACGAAGAAACAGGCCTCTATCCCCTTACCGCTGACCTTATAGACGTATTCGCAAAGGCAGGTAAGAGCCTTGGCTGGTACGGCGAAGAAGGCTGGGTAGACGGCGACCTTGAGGACTGCTGGATGTTCGCTTGCTACTACCTTGAAGGCGAAGCAGGCAACGTTATCGGCGGCGGCAACGCTGACAACAATAACGGCGGCAACACTAACGGCTCCGACGTTAACCTTAACGGCGGCTCCTCTGCTACAGGCGATAACTTCGTGATCGTTATGATCGCAGCTATGATCGCACTTTGCGGTATGGCTACAGTTGTGATCATCAGAAAGAGAAGAACAACATCTAAGTAATTTTTCTCTTTCAACAATACACCCCCACCTCGTCGGTGGGGGTGTCAGACTGTCGAAAAAGGCGCAGAACGCAGAAAAGTCATAGCAAAGCGTGACAAAAAACAAACTTTTCCGATTAAATAGACTGAAATTATAATTCACAAAAGCCATAAGAGCCCCCTGTTTTTCCAGGGGGCTCAAGCTTTTCGTTTTTCGGGTCTCTGTCGTACCTTTGTACGCCGACGAGCCCCGAAAAACGAAATCTGCATCCTTCTCGACAGTCCGAAGCAGCTTGTCGATACTTTATCGACAAGCTGACACCCCCACCTCGTCGGTGGGGGTGTATTTTTTGTGTTTATTGAGCCACATTAAAGAAAACTCTTCTTATTATTGATTTTAGTAAAATATAACAAAATCCTTTAATGTATTTCTCATACTCTGCGTATTGATTTTTGTATAATCGGATTATAAAATATTGCATATATACTATACAACCAAATATTCCTTTATTTTTATCCCGAATATGACCAAATCAACCAAAGGAGTTTGAGAAAATGAAAAAAATCATAGCTATTATCCTCTGTTGTATAATGTTTTTCACATCTCTACCGCTGAGTGTATTTGCAGAAGAGCTTTCCTCCATTCAAAGTCAAGGGCCCCAAATAGGCTTTGAGAAAAATCCCACTCCCAGCCCCGAAGAGGATTTCACTTTTGATCCTGACTCAAACATTTGTTTCTCTTATAATGGTTCCGACGAATACGTTGTAATTCCGAGCAGTTTTAGATACAAAGGTGAAACCCTTGACGTGGACTGTTTATGGGAATATGACTACAATGGCTTTATAGGTAACGAAAAGGTAAAATCTGTATATATCTCGCCCGGTATATCAGAAATAGAAGGATATTATTTCTCCTATTGCACAAGCCTTGAGCAGATCTTCATACCCGCTAGCGTGAGTCATATAGGCATAGATGGACGTTCTGCTTTTGAAGGGTGTCTCAATTTGAACCGGGTTTATATTGAAAGCCTTGAAAGTTGGTTAGGAATAACCTTCGGTAGCAGTGTGTCCAATCCGTTGAGTGATCGGAAAGCTTGGCCTGTTACGAGTACTTCGGGAGATCTTTATCTTAACGGCGAACTTGTTACTGACATTGTCATTCCCGATAGCATAACCACCGTTAAGCCTTATGCATTTTATTCATATGACAAGCTTGAAAGTGTTGTTTTCCACGAAAATGTTATCTCTGTAAGAAATTCTGCTTTTTCAGGTTGTAGCGGACTTACATTTGTTGAATTTTTGGGTGATACTGATGTGAAAAACTCCGGCTTGAATACTTGTGAAAACGTAGTATTTATTTGTAACAGAAACTCCAAGCCGGCAGAATATGCGATCGAGAATAATATTCCAATCATTTTTTCGGATGAGTATTATTCAGAATTGAGTGCATTAAAGCAAGGAGAAAATTCTGTTTATTTTAACGGTGAAGGTATCTCTGCAAGCGGTATGCTATCAGTGATAATTGATTTTTCCTTTAAAGAGGAACGAACACTGTCCAACAAAAAGATAACCGTGACCTTTCCTCTTGGCTCCAGCCTCATAGATAAATCCGGTATTACCATAGATAATGAGCCTGTTGAATATACCACAACTTACAGAACGGTTACAATTAATATCGATCCTTCAAAAACGAAGGGCAGAATACGCTTTACAGTAAAACCGAAGTCTGATAATAAAAAAAGCTCTGCAGTTGCTACGGTTGAATATACGGAAAACGGAGAAACCACAAAAGAATATATAGCCACTGCTTATTATAACCCGCCAAAGCTTACATTAAACGCCGATAATGTAACCACCGAGAAAACGATAACCGTTACGGGACAGACCTCGCCCAACAAAGAAGTAAGTATTTATATCGACAACAAGCATTACTGTAAGGTTTTTGCAAACAAGGTGGGCGATTACAGTGCTACGATAGAGCTGCCCAAACCTCAGGGCACAAAAGTATACGTTATATCTGCAACTGCAGATACATCTGACGGCAAAAAGAAAACGGTATATGCCAACGTTACATACAATGAACATGTTCCTACAGTAACACAGTGCACGTTGGAGCATTCAGGTCAATCCGTCGATCTGATAGGAAACAGTAACAAATCTCTCATTTATACGTTCGTACCGCAAAATGAGTATAGTGTGGTAATATACGTTGATGATCCGGGAACGACCCGTAAGGTAGTTGTGAACAGTACAGACACACGCGGAACCACATACAGCATGGACGCTAAGTGGAACAGTGATAGAAATGCATTCGTGGCAAACGGTTATTTTAACGAAAACGATACGTCATACGTTCCACGTAATTTGAGCGTAAACATGGTTGCATCCGACGAACCCGTATCGTTTTCAGATACGCAATCCTTTGAGAACCGAATGGATCAGTTCAGAGAAGCCACCAAAGACGTTGCAGCTCCCAAAGATGTTATCATTCA
>SVQJ01000009.1 GCA_015065395.1 Oscillospiraceae bacterium | reverse complement strand
TTCATAATGCCTGAGATCAGCGTCTGGACGACGTTGGGAAGGCTGAAGGACCAGAAGTGCTTGCAAAGGGCGTTGATGCCTCCCGTGACCAGAGTGGGGATGCCTATAAAGAGGGCAAGGCTTATGATAATGCCAAGCACCATGCCGATGATCATGATAACGTTCATAAGGTTATCGCCAAGCTTTTTGCGGAGCCATTTTTCAAATCTGGATTCGTCCTCTGTTTCGTCAATGCCCAGCATATTAGCGCTGTCGGAGAGGGTGGAGAAGGAGAGCATAAGGCTCTCTACCATATTGATACATCCGCGAAGGATGGGGATATTCAAAAATTTCTTTCTTTTTATGAGAGATTTATGGGAGGACCTTTTCGTTTCGATGGTGCCGTCCTCTTTTCTGACGCAGAGCGCGATATTCTCGCCGCTTTTCATCATTATACCTTCAAGCACTGCCTGACCGCCTACCTTACCCAGGCGGCAATTTTTTTCTTTTTTCATTGGTTTGCCTTTCTTGATCTTTGGGATATGCGTTATATATTATATAAAGGTGGAGATATCAAAAAAGATATTCCCACTGCAATTCTGAGTTTAAGCTTTCAAAAGGGTGCGTTGCTCATTGCTTTGCACGGGGAAGTGCGGCTTTTTCAAAATGCAGGCAAAAATCCCTCATAGGGCATTGTCGGCATTTGGGGCTTCTTGCAGTACAGATATCTCTGCCGAAGAGCACCAGGCGGTGGCAGAAGCCGCTCTGCTTCTCTTTATCGATGAGCGGTGTCATGATCCTTTCCGTGAGGCGGGGATCCTTTTTATCCTCAGGATAAAATCCCAGGCGGCCGCAGATACGCATACAGTGGGTATCGCTGACGATGCCGCCCTTATTATAAACGTCGCCGAGAATGAGATTTGCGATCTTTCTGCCCACCCCGGGAAGAGCGAGCAGCTCCTCCATGGTATCGGGAACGCGGCACGCGTATTTCTCAGCTATTATTTTTGAGGTCTCCTTTATGCTTTTTGCCTTTCCCCTGTAAAGCCCGCAGGACTTAATAAGCCCTTCTATCTCTTCTATAGGGCCGTCTGCCATTTTTCCTGCTGTGGGGAAGGCCTCAAAAAGACCCTTGGATATGATATTTACTCTCTCGTCGGTGCATTGGGCAGAAAGCCTTGCCATGACGAGAAGCTTCCACGGGTCGCCGTCCGCTTCAAGGGAGCAGGCGGCATTGGGGTACAGCTCTTCAAGGGCGGCGAGAACTCTCGCTGCTCTTTCTTTGTCATTGATCTCAGTTATTGTTTTCATCGTCATTGTTCGTCGTGCCGTCATCTTTTCCGCCCTCGTCATCGTCATCGTCCTCGTTAAGGCCGAAATAGCTGTCGAAAACGTCGCGGATGGCAAAGCCTGCATCGGTACCCTTTGCTCCGTGCTCTATAACGCAGGAAACAACGATCTCAGGATCGTCAAAGGGGGCGAAGGCAACGAAAAGAGCGTTATCGGAGGAGGTTTTGGAAACCTGGGCGGTACCTGTTTTTCCTCCTACAGCTATCGGGTAATTTGCGAAAACGCGCACCGCGGAGCCGTCGGACGCTTCCATAACGCCCTTCATAGCGTATTTTACCGTTGAGACGTTTTGGCTGTCAAGGCTTATGGTGCTTGCGATCTTGGGCTCTGCCGTATAAACGGTCCTTCCGTCGTATTCCCGAACCTCATAAAGAAGGTGGGCGCTGTATCTGGTGCCTCCGTTTAGAAGTGTTGCTATATAGGAGCTTATCTGGAGAGGATTGAAAAGGTTATCGGACTGGCCTATGGCTGCCTGGATAGTATCTCCGTCGTACCAGGTCTCTCCGTTTGCCTCTCTTGCGGCAGGGGAAGCAAGGATGCCCACCTTTTCCGTAAGCTCGATGCCCGTAGGCTGGCCGAGTCCGTATTTTTCACAGTATTTTGTGATATTGGAGATGGTGAGCTGTCGGCCTATGTCGTAAAAGAAATAGTTGCAGGAGACCTGGATAGCTGTGGAGACGTTTATGTTTCCGTGGCATCCGGCTCTCCAGCAGGAGGGCTGGAAGTCTGCGTAATAGGTATATTTTCCTGCGCCGTAGATCTCTGTATAGGGAGTGATTATATCCTCCTGAAGGGCGGCAACGGCAACACCGGGCTTAAAGGTGGATCCGGGCGCGTATGTGCCCTCAAGGGCGCGGTTGAAGAGGGGAGCGTTTTCGTCCTCTCTCAGCGCCTGATAGTTTTCGTTAAAGGTGGAAAGGTCGTAGGTGGGGTAGGATGCTATGGCAAGAACCGCTCCGCTGTTTTTTTCAATAGCTACCAAAGCTCCTGCGTTTGCGTCCTCGCCCGTCAGCTCCTTATCGTCTGCCTCGGCGTTTGCCACTATCATCTGAATATTTGATTCAAGAGCCTTTTCCGCGTCCATCTGCAGATCTATATCAATGGTCAGGTAAACGTCCTGCCCTGCCTTGGGCTCCTTGGAAACGAAGGTATCCACCACATTTTCAAACTCGTCCTCAACGATGGTAAGAACTCCGTCCTCTCCGTGAAGATAGTCCTCAAATGCGCTTTCAGCGCCGCTGGTGCCCACGATGGCGTTAAGCTTATATCCCTTATCGGTATAATACTGGGCGTTTTCCGCCATGATCTTTCCCGTTCTTCCCAGAATGTGGGAAGCGTAGCCGGGATAATTATAAACCCTCTCGGCTTCGCAAATGATGCCGATGCCTCTTACGGTTCCCTCGGTAACTGCGGCGATGTATTTTTTGCCGATATCCTCAAGGATGGTATATGGCTCTGCGGTGGAGAAATAGGAAAGCTCCATATCAAGGCGAAGGGCAAAGAGGAGATCTGAATCCTCCTGAGAGTATTTTGCCTCCATATCCTCTCCCACGATGCCGTATCTGTAAAGGAGGGTCTCTCTCATTTCGCCCTTATCCTCCTTTTCCCAGCCGCCGTCATCGCTGTCGGGGGTGAAATGGAGGTCGGTGAGAAGTCTGGTCAGGCGCTTACCGTAAGCAGACTGCATAAAGGACTGATCCAGCGTCCACTCTCCGTCTTTTTGCATGAAGGGCATATCGGGCACGGTGAAGGAGTCCTCGTATTCTCCGAAATCCTCTGCCAGGCGGAGGATATGGAGGATAAACTGATTCATTTCATCGTTATCCTTAGGTATGCTGCCTGCGTCAAGATAAAGGTCATAGGTATATGAATTCGTCACCAAAGCTTTTCCGTTGCGGTCGAATATCTCGCCTCTCTGAGCCTTGATGGTCACGTTTCTGTAATAATATCCGTCGTTGTAGGCTTCCTGATAATAGTCCTGACCTGCGATCTGGATATTTATCAGTCTCGCGGTGAAAAGGAGGCATACTGCAACATAGAAAGCTCCCAGAACCACGTATCTGAAGAAATGTTCTCTTTTCCTTTTCATGAGAGTACCTCCTTTTTTGATTTATAATTGCTCCGAGTCGGTTCTTTCCGCTCTCGTTTTATGGAAATGGCGAAGGCTCAGCCACACTGCGAAAAAGGGCAGGGGCGATATAAGCACGGTGGAGAAAAACTCGGGAATGGCGATATTAAGGATAATGGTTCCGAGACTTGCCTCTATCTGCATCGATGCGCTTATCACGGTTATTATGCATTTGAGAAGGCTTGCGCCGCCCACGAGCATAAGCTTCACGGGGAAGGTATTGCTGAGATAGTAACGTATAAGGAGTCCCGCTCCGAGGCCTGTCGGCATATATACCAGGGAAAGGAGGCTTGGCTCATTTCCGCTCCCTCCCAGAGACTGGATGACGAATGCGGCACAAAGGCCCAAAACGCTGCCCCATTTTTCCCCGTCGTAAACGCCCACGCAAAGGGCGAAGATAAGCATAAGGTCGGGGGTGGCGCCGAAGGGGGCAAAGCGCGAGAAAAACGTTGTTTGCAAAAGTGCAAAAAATACGAGGAGCACGGCACAGACGGTGCCCTTTATTATATCCTCCGCATTAAGCTGAATGTTCAGGCGAAGGGAGTGTGCACGGTCCCGAAGCTCATCGAGAACAGCCTCAAAAAGATTGGCAGGCTCTCTTCTTTTTTTTGGCGTTTGGGTTTTGTTTTGTGCAGGAGAGGTGCTTTTTTTTGCAGGTATACTGCGGGGATCATTACTCTGAGCTTTGCTTTTGGCATCAGGGCGTCTGTCCGTAATGATACGCACCCTCTCTCCCTCTGCAGCCGCTTTTTCCAAGCTCTTTTCTGCTCCCGGAGTGATTATGACCTGAGTTCTTTCAGGAATCTGCCACTCATTCTTTTTATCGGCGGCACTTTTGCCTTGCATCACCTTGAGAGAGCCCTGCTCCCGTTTTTTGGGATCACTTTTCTGTGTAGGTTTCATATTCGGTAATAATCATCATTTTTTCGAGAGATGAAAGATCTGCTCCGGGGCGAACGGTGACCAAAAGGTCTCTTCCGGCAGGATCCTTTTCGATGTTTTCAACGGTGCCGATGACCAGCCCTCTGGGATAGACGCTTCCGTAGCCTGCGGAGATTATTCGATCTCCCACCTTTATATCCGCGTCGGCGGAGAGGTAATTCATTCTGCAGACGCCGTCACGGGCAAGGGAAAAGTTTCCTTCGATAACGCCAAGCTCTCCGCTTCTTTCAACGTAAGCGCCCACGGCACTTCCTGCTTCAAGGAGGGTCACTGCCTTTGACCAGTTGGTTCCCACCTGGGAGATATAGCCCACTATTCCCTCGTTTGTGACCACGGGCATATTTTCCCGTATTCCGTGGGATCTTCCTCTGTCAAGGGTGAAGACGGTTATATAATTCGTGCCGCCGGAGCCTGTAACGTTAGCCTGGGCGAAAACGAAATCGGTATGCTCTCTTTTCAGCTCCAGATAGTTATAGAGCCAGTTATTCATTTCCTCGGTCTCCTCGGCGGAGCTTATACGGTCTCTAAGGGAAACTATTTCCTCTCTCAGGGCGTTATTTTCATCAACGATACGGTCAAACTCGGTGAAAAAGGAAACGAAGCCGTCCACCGCGTCGGTGCAGTAGGTAAACACCTTTTGCGCAGGGGTAAGTATGGTATTCACGGTATTTCTCAAAAGACCGCCGATGCCCATAATATTGAAAACGGTGGGAACTATCACCATTATCAGGGAGATTATCACCGTCACCGTGAAAAACTTGGAGCGGAGAAATTCGCGCATCCCGATACCTCCTTTCCAAAGGTTATCTTGAGCTTCTGTTTCTGTACTGAACAGCCTCGCTGTCGTTTGTATTTTCAATAACGTGTCCGATGCCTATGGCAACCGCATCAAGAGGCGCCTTTGCCACCGTTGCGCGGATACCCGTAACGTGGGTGACCAGGGCATCCAGTCCTCCAAGCATGGCGCCGCCGCCTGCCAGCATGATACCGCTGTCGTATATATCGCTGGAAAGCTCGGGGGGAGTATTTTCAAGGGTAGTTCTTATAGCTTCCACTATATGCACTATCTGCTCGTGCATAGCCTCACGTATTTCCGCGGAGCTTACGTTTATGATGGCGGGAAGTCCGTTCAGAAGATTTCTTCCGCGTATCTCCATGATACCCCTGTCAACTCCGGGGTGAACGCTGCCGATCTTCTTTTTCAGCATTTCCGCGGTGACCTCGCCGATAAGGATATTGTATTTTTTCTTAATATAATTGACGATGGATTCATCCAGCTCATCTCCGGCGATACGCAGAGATGTGGAAAGAACGATGCCTCCAAGGCTCATAACGGCAACCTCCGTGGTGCCTCCGCCGATATCAACGATCATTGTGCCTCTTGCGTCCTCCACGCGAAGACCGCTTCCTATAGCTGCGGCGATAGGCTCTTCAATAAGAGCAACGGACTGGGCGCCTGCCTCCAGGGCAACGTCCTCCACCGCTCTTTTTTCAACCTCGGTAACTCCGTAGGGCACGCAAACAAGCACTTTAGGGCGGCTGAAAACTGTTGTGCCCGAGGCTTTCTTGAAAAAGTCGCGAAGCATCGCGCTTGTGAAATCAAACTCAGCGATAACTCCGTCCTTCAGGGGGCGCATAGCGGTTATGGAGCCGGGGGTCTTTCCCAGCATCAGCTTTGCATCGTTTCCCACAGCCACCACCTTTTTATTTCTCTGCTCAACGGCAACGACGCTGGGCTCGCGAAGCACGATGCCCTTGCCGCGGACGTAAACTATGGTATTGGCGGTTCCAAGGTCTATACCTATATATTTTCCCATTGCGAACTCCTTATGTTTATTTCATAAATGCGCGTATCCCGAAGGACGAGCGCAGTATTTCCGATATTCTTGATATGGGCAGACCCACTACGTTGTAGTAGTCCCCGACGATCTCTGTAACGAACATTCCTGCCGCATCCTGTATGCCGTAAGCTCCTGCCTTATCAAGGGGGCTTTTCGTGGCGATATAGCCGTCGATCTCATCGGCAAGGATAGGTCTCATTTTAACCTTTGTTTCGCAGAAATCGCTTATGGTTTTTTCTCCGTCTGTCACGGTAAAGCCTGTGAAAACGCTGTGCTCTCTTCCCGAGAGGGCAGTGAGCATCCGTTTTGCGTCGTCCTCGTCACGCGGCTTCCCCAGAACCGTGCCGTCAAGGGCGACCACGGTATCCGCGCATATTATGACCCCGGAGCAGATCTTCAGCGCGGCAAGGCTTTTAAGATATGAGTTTTTTTTGGCGATCTCCTGTGGGCTTTCTCCCTCTGAGACCTCTTCGCTCTCCGGGGTGGTCACAGAGAATATATAGCCTGCGCTTTCAAGTATCTCCCTTCTTCTGGGGGAGCCTGAAGCTAATATAAGCTTTTTTTCGTTCATTATCTGGTACCTGTTGAGCCGATGCCGCCTCTGTCAGCTTTGCCGAGAGAAGAGCATTCCTCAAACTCTATTTTCGGCTGGTGCTTCATGATGCGGAACTGGCATATTCTGTCGCCCTTTTCGATTTTCGTATCCCGCAGGGCGTAAGCGGGCATAAACCACTGGTCGCCGTCTCCGCAGTAGCTTTCGTCAACAACGCCCATGTGATTGGTCTGGATTATGCCGAAATTCTTGAAGGTAGAGGAGCGGGGAACGATATGTGCCTCGTAGCCCTCGGGAAGGGCGATGGCAACGCCCAGGGGGATGAGGGCGAACTGACCGCATTCAAGCTCCGTTGTTTCGGCGCATCTCAGGTCTATCCAATCGCTTTTTCCGTCCACGTAGCAAAGGGGCTCCATATCCTCTGTGAGATATTTGATTTTAAGGGTAACCTTTTCCATTTTCAATTTATCCTTCTGATATTTTCTCCCTCTGCGGGGGGCGTATGATCCATGTAAGCTTTTATGATACGTTCACATTCCTCGGCGCTTTCATCGGTGAATATGAAATGGAAATGAGTGATGCCTGCTTTTTTCAATTCATCCGTTTTGTCTGCCATATAAATGGGAACGCTGTTGTAGATGACGTTCGTGCAGTCTCCCATTCCGTAAAGTTGGAATCGCACGCCGTGGCGGTCGGTAACAGAAGAAGCGCAGAGCTCCTTTTTGTTTTTCTTTTTGCAATCCCCGTCGGAAATGGCGCATCTTGCCAAAAGCATAAGAGGAAGGCGGCCGTATACCGTGCAGGCGATGGGGGCAGGGGATGAAAGGTCCCGTATCTGCGCTCGTTTCATTTCCGGGGAGACGGTTAGAAATGCGGGGGAAAAGCCTGCGAAATATTCGGCGCAAGCGCTGTTAAAGATATTAAGGCGAAGGCTTCCCGCAACCTCCTTTGCCACTCTGCTTGCCCTTGCCATCTGGCCTGTGGTATGGCAGAGAACGCTTTTATTTCGGATGCATTCAAACACCTTATCACTTTCGCTGTCGGGAAGGTATGGGGGCAGGGAGATATGGTATTTTTCATTATGGTATCCGTAGGGGAGATATATTTTATCGAAAAATTCCTCGCAAAGAGGGGTTATCTGCTGTGCAGACAAAAACTCTGCCGTATAGACGGTTTTTTCCCGCTTCGGTTTTTTTCCCTTTACGGCGGTTTCATTTTTAAGGCTTATTTTTTTGCGAAGGGTATCAAGAATGCCCTCGCACGCCTCTCTTCTCAGTGCGTTGACGGCGGAGAGGGTAAGAGAGGCATTCCCGTCGGTCTCGAAGCGAAAGGAGCCAAGGATAAAGGGGGTACTTCCCAGGCGGGAGGAGTTCTTCAAAGCGCCCTCTTCGCTTATGGGAGCGATATTTCCTGCTGCCGTTACCGTTTCGCCCACGGCGGTATAGCTTTTATGCTTTGAAGCGATGGTGAAGGCTGCCTTTTCTCCTGATTTGGCCTTCAGGGTTATATCAACGGGCTCCTTTCTTTTCAGCCCTTCAAATTTGGATTTATCCATTTTCAGATAATCCTCGTAGGTACGCACTCCGCGCATGGAGCGCAGATCGCCCGTAAAGTAGCCGTCGGAGAAGCCGTCGCGGCTGAAAATGCTTCTGAGGTATTCGATCTCATCTGCAGTTGCGTTTCTTTCCTCGTCTATAAGGCGGCGGTATATTCGGGCAACTCCGAAAACATATTCCGCGCTTTTTTGCCGTCCCTCGATCTTCAGGGAGGCTACGCCGGTTTTCATGATATCACGGATATGCCCTGCAAGGCACATATCCTTTAAGCTTATGGGGTAATCCTTACCTCCTGCCTTACAGCCCTCCTTGATATAAGGCTGGCGGCAGGGCTGGGCGCATTCTCCGCGGTTTCCGCTGCGTCCTCCCATCACAGCGCTCATAAGGCACTGACCCGAAAAGGAAACGCAGTATGCTCCGTGGATGAACATTTCGATCTCTATGGGGGAGCGGCTGCAAAGATCAAAAAGAGCGTCCTCTCTGATCTCCCGATGGCAGACCATTCTTGAAAAGCCTGCATCGAAAAGAGCACTTGCGTCAGACACGCTGTGGCCTGAGAGCTGGGTGCTTGCGTGGAGCTCAAGATCGGGAATATGCTTTTTTATAAGAGCGGCGATGCCCATATCCGCAACGATGAGAGCATCTGCTCCCGCTTCGTAAAGGTCAGAGCAAAGGGAGAGTGCCTCCCGAAGCTCCGTATCGTAAAGACGGGTGTTAAGGGTGATATATGTTTTTATGCCGTAGGCTTTGGAAAGGCGTATGGCGGAGCGCATATCCTCATGGGAGAAGTTTTCTGCTCTCATTCTGGCGTTGAATTTTGAGCTTCCCATGTAGACTGCATCCGCGCCTCCCTCTATCGCTCCTTCGAGAGCCGCGCGGCTTCCCGCAGGGAGCAAAAGCTCAGGCTTTTTCATATATTCACCCCGTTTCCGTTAAATATCAGTTTCCGCGAAGCAGGCTTTCTATCTGGCGGAGCTTATCCTGCTTTTCGCTTTTCACTTCCTCTTTTTTCTCTTCAAAAAGCTCGGAGATGCTGTGTGCCGTCTCTGCTTTTTCCTCTTTTTCGCTTTCCGGAACTTCCTCGATCTTTATCTGCTCCTCGATTATAGGCTCAGCGGCTGTCTCCACGGTTGCCTTGCCGTCGAGGATGGAGCTTTTCAGCTTGATATTTTCTTCTCTCATGCGGCGCAGGTTTGCATCGTAAAGTGCGATCTGAGCCTCCAGATTGCGGACTCTCTTTTCCGCCTTAACTCTGTTTGATGCGTGCTCTAAGGCTGTGAGGATGGCAGCATCCATTTTTGAGCTGCGCTTGGACTGAGCGAGTATGGTTCTGATCTGCTCATCAAGCTGGGAGACCAGCTTCAAAACAAATTCTTCTCTCTCATCGGATATGATGCACATATCCACGTCTGCGATCTTCACTTCGTACTTTTTCTTGTCCATTTTTTCGTCTCCTATGTAATTTTGGTATTGAAAAACGTGCAAACAGTGGTATAATGAATAAAACCCTCAAGCTTCATCCACATAACTATTCATACTATTATAATATATTACAAGGCAAATTTGAATACAATTTGAGAATTTTTTTGAAATTTTCCGATAAATAGAGGTATTTTATGAATAATATCATGAAATATAAGAGAATCGCGGTAAAGATAGGCTCCTCCACCCTCACTCACGAGGGCACGGGTAGGTTGAATATCCGCCGTATGGAGGCGCTTGCCTGCACCCTTTCCGATATTAAGAACTCAGGCTGTGAGATAATCCTCATTTCCTCGGGTGCGGTTGCGGCAGGGGCGGCAAAGCTCTCCATTTCCCACAGAGACAGGTCTCTTTCCGAAAAGCAGGCGCTGGCGGCTGTTGGTCAGCCTGAGCTTATGAGGATGTATGAGCGGCTTTTTGCCGCCTACGGTCACAATGTGGCTCAGATACTTATGACCCGCGATGTGGTGGACGTGCCCGTCCGTCTCGAGCATCTTAAGAGCACCCTTTCAAAGCTTTTTTCCCTGGGCTGTCTGCCTGTTGTTAACGAGAACGACTCTATCTCCGATGATGAGCTTCAGTTCGGCGATAACGACACCCTTTCCGCATACGTTGCGGCGGTGGCAGAGGCACAGCTTCTTATAAATCTTTCGGATATTGACGGCCTCTACGACAGCGATCCGAGGAAAAACGCCCATGCCAAGCTTATCAGCCGCGTTGAGGATCCTTCAATGGTGTCATCCTGTGCAGGGGAAGAGGGAAGCCTGGTAGGAACGGGCGGCATGGTCACGAAGCTTCGCGCAGCTCAGATCGCAGGAGGGGCAGGCATCCCCATGATAATAACAAACGGAAGTGATCCCCGTGTCCTTTATCGGGTACTTGAGGGAGAGGATACGGGCACATATTTTGTGCCCCGGAATTGAGGTTTTTATGGATATTTTTGAAAGTGTCAGAGAAATATGCGAAAAGGCAAAGAAAGCGTCTGTAAACGTGCGTTGTGCGGACGGATCTGTGAGGGATAAGTTCCTTTCGGAATTTGCTTTTTTGCTTTTGCATAAAAAAGATGAGCTTATTTCGGCAAACGCCAAAGATGTTGAGGAGGCTGAAAAGAGCGGCCTGTCAAGGGCCATGCTTGACAGGCTCACCTTGACAGAGGCAAGGCTTGAGGCTCTCTCTGAGGGCGTGAAAAAGCTGTGCACCCTTTCGGATCCCTTGGGCGGCGGCGAGGTGTTCAAGCGTCCCAACGGTATGGAGATAAAGAAGATAAAGGTACCTCTCGGAGTGGTGGGCGTTATATTTGAAGCGCGTCCCAACGTTTGCGCGGATATTGCAGCCCTTTGCATAAAAAGCGGAAACTGTGCGGTTCTGAGAGGCGGTAAGGAATGTATCAATACGAATCTTGCGATTGAGGCACTTGCCAAAAATGCTCTCGGATCGGCAGGGCTTCCCGAAGACAGCGTTCAAGTCATTCCCTTCACACAACGTGAGGGAGCGAATGCTCTCATGCAGATGAGGGGATACGTGGACGTTCTGATCCCCAGAGGAGGAAAGGGGCTTATAAAGAGCGTCACGGAGAGCTCTAAGGTGCCCGTTATAGAAACGGGAGCGGGAAATTGCCATATTTACGTTCATTCCGACGCTGATACTGATAAAGCTCTCAGTATCATAGAGAACGCAAAGGTTTCACGCCCCTCCGTGTGCAATGCTATTGAGACGGTGCTTGTAAGCCGTGATATAGCCGATGATTTTCTGCCCCGTCTGAAAGACGTTTTTGACCGCTCCTTTGTGGAAATACGCGGATGCGAGAAAACAAGGGCGATCATTGATTGCGCACAGGCAGGCAACGAGGACTGGGAAACGGAATATAATGATCTTATTTGCGCCGTCGGGGTAGTGGATAGCGAGGAGGCGGCAATAGCCCATATCAACCGCTACAGCACAGCCCACAGCGAGGCGATCATCACCGAGTCAAGAAGTGCGGCAGAGATGTTTACGTCTCTCGTGGATTCTGCCTGCGTTTACGTAAATGCATCCACCCGATTTACCGACGGAGGTGAGTTCGGCTTCGGTGCCGAGGTGGGCATCTCTACCCAGAAGCTCCACGCAAGAGGGCCTATGGGTCTGTCTGCTCTCACAACGGATAAGTATGTGATCAGCGGAAACGGACAGATAAGATAAAAAAGAGCCGTACGGCTCTTTTTTGAGTGAAAAGAGAAGAGAAACGGAATATTTCCGCCGTGCGGAAATGGATCTTATTTGGTAAGGCTAAAATCAAACAATACTGTAGGGGCGACCATTGGTCGTCCGTTTTGACAGACAGTTTGATGTTGTAGATTTGATTTCACCTTTTGCTTATCAAATCCGCAATATCAGACGCTGCGTTCAGGACCGTCGGGACGCCGGTCCCTACAAATTAATTAATCCTTTCACTTACAAAATCTACGACATCAAAACGCACATTTTTGGGAACAGTAAGCGGAAACTATGTTTTCACCTGCTTCGCTCTGTCAACACCTCTTGCCTTGCAAACTTCAGCTTATCCCGTACATAAAGCTTTTTGCAGAGCTTTTTTCAAAAAAAGCGACCTTTTTTACCAACAAACCGGATTTGATGCATTTGAACGACATTTGAAAAGCTTTAGTTCATTTGATGTTGTGTCAAGGCGGAAATTGGAAGGAAAAGCAATGATTTTTCCTTGACAGAGGGGAAGTGCGGTGCTAAAATATATCTGTATTTCAATCCCCAAGAAAGAAGATGATCCCCGTTGAAGAACATGAACTTCAAAAGAAAGCTCCCTGTCCCTATGGAGATAAAGGAGCAGTACCCCATTACCGATGATCTGGCAAAGATCAAGGAGGATCGGGACCGCAGCATTGCCGACGTTTTCTGCTCAAAAAGCGATAAGATGGTTTTGGTCATCGGTCCCTGCTCGGCAGACCGCGAGGATGCGGTCCTTGATTACTGCACACGTCTTGCTCGCCTGCAGGAAAAGGTTTCCGATAAGCTCATCCTCATTCCACGCGTGTACACAAACAAGCCCCGTACCACAGGTGACGGCTACAAGGGCCTCGTTCATCAGCCCGATCCCGAAAAGAAATCCGATATGATCGGCGGTATCATTGCCATCCGCCGTCTCCATACTGCTGTCCTCTCGGAAACCGGACTTTCCACCGCAGATGAGATGCTTTATCCTGATAACTACCGTTATCTTTCCGATCTGCTTTCCTATGTGGCAATCGGAGCACGCAGCGTTGAGAACCAGGAGCACCGTCTTACCTCCAGCGGTATCGATATCCCCGTCGGTATGAAAAACCCCACCAGCGGTGATATTTCCGTTATGCTTAATTCCATTATGGCGGCACAGCATCCCCATACGTTTATCTACCGCGGCTGGGAGGTGGATACCACCGGAAATCCCCTTGCTCACGCCATTCTTCGCGGATATGTGAATAAGCACGGTGAGGCGATCCCAAACTATCACTTCGAGGATCTTGAGCATCTGTATACAGCTTATTGCAATAAGGGCCTTGCCAATGTCGCTCTTATTGTAGATACGAATCATTCAAATTCCGCAAAAAAATACGGAGAGCAGCCGCGTATTGCCAAGGAGGTCCTCCATGCTTGCCGCCACAGCGCGGATATAAAGAAAATGGTCAAGGGCTTTATGATAGAGTCCTATATTGAGGACGGAGCTCAGAAGATAGGCGATGGCGTGTACGGTAAGTCCATCACCGACCCATGCATCGGCTGGGATACAACGGAGCGCCTGGTCCTTGATATAGCGGATCTTATCTGACGGCTGCATATCGCCGCCAAAGGCGCAGACCGTAAAAAAACAAAACTGCACTGAAAACAAAAGAGTACATAAATGAGTTCTTTCATTTTTGTGCTCTTTTGTCTTTTCGTGCCCGGCATCTTTACAGCACCGATAAACCGTTTCTTTGCGGGTGGATACAGGTTTTTTCGTTCTTTCCTTGAAAGGAAAGAACCAAAGGAACTTTAATAACGCGAAGATAGCGAAAAGGCAAAAAGGCACTGAAATGAAGGGATAGCGTAAAAATGAACGAGCTCATTTTTACGCTATCCCTTCATTTCAGTTTACGGCACCTGCGGTGCCATCGCCAAAGCAGTGCTCTGCTTTGGCGATGCCTTTTGCTTTGTAATTTTAGCTAACCTCGTTCATAAAGTTTTTTGCCAAGCTTTTTTTCAAAAAAGCGACCGTTTCACCCCTCAAATTATACAAAAAAGGAGGTCGGCGGGCGGTGATATCCGTCGGGATTTGTGAATTTCCTTCTTTATTTGCAAATCTCTTGAAATTGCGCAACGATTGTTGTATAATGTAGTGAATATCTTTATGCTCGGGGAAAGGAGGGCGGATCGGAATTATCTTATGAAAAATACTGCTTTTATAAAAAGATTTCTTCAGAAGGCTGACGGCATGAGGAGCTTTGTTATAAAGCTTTTTGATGATAGCATCGCGTCCGGCGTTGCCGTCGCTGTCAGACGGGGATTTTTATCTCTGGGGCTTCGCGTTCTCGGTATTTTCTTTGCTTCCTTCGGATTTTATTCTTTTCTGATCGCTATGCTCCTCGGCTTCTTTACCGAAAGAAGCGTTGATGCCTCGGCTTTGTACGGCGGCGCGGCAACCGCGCTGTGTGCGCTCCCTCTGCTTTTTTCAAAGGGCAGCATCTCCTCATCCCTCACCGACAGCAGAACAGGCGCCTGCGTTTGCAAATATCTTAATATCAGAAAAGAGACACTTTCCAAATCTTCACCGACGGGAACGATGAGTATAGGCTTTGTCTGCGGTGTTGTTGCCGGCCTTGCAACTCTTGTTTTTCCCTTTGGTTCAGTTCTTTTCGGAATACTCTTCGCGGTGACCTGCGGTGTTATTCTTTCATCCCCCGAGGCAGGCCTTACGGTATGCGTTATCCTCCTTTTTATCGGGGATATGAGAATACAGTACGTCCTTCTTGCAATAACCGTTGCCTCCTATCTTTTCAAGCTCATCCGCAAAAAACGATACATCCGCTTTGAAAAGAAGGATGCTTTCGTCCTTATATTTGCACTTTATTCTCTGGGCGCGGTCTTTATCACGACGACTGACAGCGCTGTAGAGGGCTGCATGGATTTCTTTTTGCTCATCACCGTTTATTTCCTTTGCATAAGCCTTCTTCGCGACAGGGAAAAGATCGCAAGGCTTATCTCCGCCGCTGTGATAACCATGGGCTTTCTTGCAGCGCTCTATCTTATCGGGGCCGCTGTTGATGCTCTGGCACCCATGCAGGGCCTTGCAGACAGGGATTATCTTATCGAAATCGTCTCCTCCCTCAATGTTTTTTCAAAAAGCCTTGGTGACGTGGCGATGGCAACCTTCATTCCCGCCTGCGTTGCCTTTATCATAAAGCCTTACGGCGATTGTTCCAGACGCACCATGTATCTCTGCCTTGCATCCATGTCTCTCTGCCTTATAATAAGAGAGGCTTTGGCATATTTCGCCGTCGCTTTTCTTTTCACCTTTCTGCTTTTCATAATGCTCGGAAGCCGCCGCATATATCTCACTCTTTCTGCGGTGATGGCAGCTTTTACGGTCCTCCTCTTTGCCGGAGAGACCGGAGACCGGATATACGTATATATTTATACGAGGATCGACAGGGCGTTCAGCCAGGCAAGCGGAGCATTGGGATATTATGCGGAGAGCTTCGGGGAAAGATATCTTTTCTGCGGTCACGGCTTTGCTAAGTCCTCTCCCGAAAGCTCAAGCTTCTTCTCAAGGCTTTTGTACGACCTGGGTCTCGTGGGACTTCTGATCTTTGCCTGTGCGGCTATCTTCGTTCTTGCCTGGATAATACAGCTCTCTGCCAAAAGCAGAAGGGCATCCCTTGAAACAGGGGTGAATCCCAGATATGCAAGGGCAGGGACAGGCTCGGATATCCACAATGCATCCTCTGCACTTTTCTGCTCTCTTTTCTCCCTTCTCACTGTAGGAGCTTTTACGGATTTTTATTCGGACAGCTACTGCTATATGTTTTTGTTTTTGATGCTGGGCACGGCCTTTGCGTACGGAAGAGAGGCAAAAAAGGATATAGACAAATTCTGCGCCCCCGAGGAATGGGAGCATACGGCGGAATTTGCAAGAATAACCATAGGTAAAGGAGCTGTAAATGCAGGTTCAGATGAAAAATAAAAATAAAAAGCGGATAAATATAATCGATGTGGTGGTTTTTGTTGCACTTCTGGCCATCGCTGCGGCAAGCGTTTACGGTATTTTTTCCAATATCGTAGGCTCTGATGACAGGATCAGTATCCGTTACGTGCTCTGTGTGGATCCCATAGATATCGCCTTCTCGGAGAAGGTGGCTGAGGGTGACGGAGTTTATGATGCGCTTACCGTCCAGCAGATAGGCACCGTAAAGGCTGTTTCTGCTTCCCAGGCATATCACAAGGGAACAGATATGCAGGGCGTGCAGGTCCTCTCTCCCATAGAGGGACAGAGCGTTCTTTATATCACCGTGGAATGTGAGGCGGAAAAGACTGATATGGGATACGGTATCAACGATACCTTCCTCGCCATAGGCGCGGATTATGAGATAAGGCTTCCCAATCTTTTCTGCAACGCCCGTTGCGTTAGTATTGAAACTGTAAAATAATCATAATAGGGTGAAGGGGGAGCACGGTACGGCCGCCCCTATGGGGGATATCCCCACACCCGAAAGGAATGGTGAAAAAATGAACTTTACTGAGCTTTTGACAGCCATAATCGTGGCGATAGTTGCCATAACCTGTGCGGCTCTGGTCTCCTATACCACAACTCCTCCCGTAAGGCTTCTTGCCTTCAGGATCGGAGCTATCGATATCCCCACCGATGCAAGAAGGATGCATAAAAAGCCCACTCCCCGTATCGGCGGTCTCGCCATCTTTATGGGATTTTTGGTCTCTACTCTCGTGTTCTGTGAGCCCTCCACCCAGCTTTATTCTATTTGGATCGGCGGCGGTATGCTTATAATACTGGGCGTTCTTGACGACATTTTCCGCCTTTCCGCTCTTCTTAAGCTGGCAGTTCAGCTTTGCTCGGCAGGGATCGCGGTATCCTTCGGCGTGGTCATCGAGCATATAACCCTCTTCGGTGATAAGATAGAGTTCGGATATTTTGCAATTCCCATAACAATAATATGGATAACAGGCCTTTCCAACGCAATAAATCTTATCGACGGACTTGACGGACTTTCCTGCGGCGTTTCCACCATCACTGCGGTATCTCTCTTCATGGTAATGCTTATCACTGGGGATTATACCTCTGCGCTTATCACCGCTATCCTTGCAGGTGCCTGCCTTGGATTTTTGCCCTATAACAGAAACCCCGCAAAAATATTCATGGGTGATACGGGAGCTCTTTTCCTTGGCTATACCCTTTCCATCATTTCTGTGCAGGGACTTTTCAAGCTCCATACAATGCTCTCGTTCTTGGTGCCCTTCTCCATTTTCGCTCTCCCCCTGTTCGATACGATGATAGCTATCTGCAGAAGACTTATCCATAAGCAGAGCCCCTTCCATCCCGACAGAGGACATTTTCACCATAAGCTGGTCGATATGGGCTTTTCCCATAAGGAGGCGGTACGCCTGCTTTACGCTATAAGCGGTATCATGGGTCTTGTTGCCGTAACCTATACTGATGCAATGTTTGCGGAATCCACCACGAGGATCTGGAAGACCCTTATCATCCTCGCGGCGGCAGTTCTTATTCTCATTCTCAACTTTATATGCATGAAGAAGCCCAGCACCCGTATCCTCTCCGGCCTTGCGGAGCACGTGAGCGAGATAAAGCTTGAGGCTGAAAAGCAGGAGAGAGAGGCAAAGGAAAAGAACGAGGCTGAGGCTGAGGCTCACCTTAAGGCAGAGAAGAAAAACAAAAAGAAAACGGAAAAAGCAGAGAAGGATTCTGATAAATGACCGTTTGCCGGCATAATATAATTGTTGATCTGTAAAGGACCGGATTTTTATGAAAACAGAAAAAATAAAGACCGCAAGATTTGCGGCATTGGATGTGCTCATTGCAGTGCTCCTTCTGCTTTGTGTTGTCGGGGTGGCCATACGTACCGCCATCGGAGAAAGCGGGCTTTTCCGCGGAGATAACAAGGGCACCTATCTTGTTTCCTATACGGTGAAGGCTGTCAGCAGTGATTATAATGAGTATTTCAAGGATGGAGAGAGCTTTTTCCTTGAGGACGGAGAGAAAATGGGAACCATCACGGGTCAGACGGTCTCCGTACCCACAAGGGTCTACTCCGAAAACTCCAAGGGCGAGCTGGTCTCAAATCTGGAAACCGACGGTACCGTTGATATAAAGGGAACCGTTAAGGTGAAGGGAACCATGACAAAAAGCGGCTTCCTTCTCAATTCGGGCACGTATATCGCCCCTAATATGACCCTCAGCGTAAGAAACTCGGCGGTATCGGTGGAGCTGATAATCACCGATATAGTAAAGGCCGGGTAACTGCATAACACTCTGTGCCGCCTGTGTGGCGGCGGAAGGGAGATAAAATGAAAAGCTTGAAGAATTTCGGCATAGTTTTTGCGGTATCCTTCGTTGTTCTCGGTATAGTTGCTCTTTTCACCTGCAATATAGTTGCGGATGCGGTCTGCTCTATTTTTGAGGATAAGGAAAAGGCCATAGAGGATATCCTTGTAGGTCAGGATACTACGGGTATCGGCAACGAGGGCGTTGATGACAGGCTCACCCGTCCCTTGAACGGAGACAGCTTCACATGGCTCCTTATAGTTTCCGATTACCGCCCTGCCGTTTTTGATAATTATTATCCCCAGAGCGCCAAGAACGTTGAAAAGCTTTCCGATTTCGGCATTCTCGACGATGAGTACAGGCTCGTTGAAGCAACGGATATCCTGCTTATCCGCGCGGATGTGGAAACGAGAGAGTATATCCTTATGAGCTTCCCTGTTATGACAAGGGTGGATACTCCTGCGGGGAAATTTACCTTGGGTGAGCTTTACGCCAGAAGCGGAGCTGCGGCTCTTTCCGATAAGATCAGCAGCATGACGGGCCTTTTGGTGAATTATTATTCCGTAATGCACTCCACCGAGCTTGCCAGCGTTGCAAACTTAGTGGGAAGTATTGAGTGTAATATCCCCGTTGATATCTGGTCGGACGGAAAGAATTATATTTCTGCCGTTCCTGAGGCTGAGGAGACGGAGAAGGCTCCCGACAAAAAGGATGAGGAAAATGAGGAAGATGAGGAAGAAAAGATCTCATATACGGAAGAGCTTGATGCCTCCTCCTCCGTAAAGCTTGCGAAAAAGCTTATTGCAGCCCTCCTTTACCGTGATGACAGCGATGGTATAGACGATGAGATGCTCATCCTCCAGAGCTTCGGAAACGGACTTATGAATAATCTTGCATCTCTGTCCGAATCCGGTCTCAAGACCGTATTTAACGGACTTAAAGATAAATTTGTTAAAACCAATATTACTGCATCCGACGTCCTCGCCTGCAGCGAGGTGATAAAGGGGTATTCCTGGTTCAAGGTGACGACTCTCACCTATCCGGGAAAGTATCTCACCCCCAAGGCAGGCCGCCCCGGATATTATAATCCGGATATAGACGGCGGCATCAGCTATTTTGCAGATTACAGATAAGATAAAAATACCGAAAGGAATCAAATATCATGGCAAGAATGAAAAATAACGAAAAGACGATGGAAAAGATCGTTGCACTGTGCAAGAGCCGCGGCTTCGTATATCCCGGAAGCGAGATCTACGGCGGTCTTGCAAACTCCTGGGACTACGGCCCCCTCGGCGTAGAATTCAAGAATAACGTTAAAAAGGCTTGGTGGAAGAAGTTTGTTCAGGAATCCAAGTATAACGTGGGTCTTGATGCGGCTATCCTTATGAACCCCCGTACCTGGGTGGCAAGCGGTCACGTGGTTAATTTCAACGATCCCCTTATCGACTGCCACTCTTGTAAGATGCGCCACAGAGCTGATAAGCTTATCGAGGACTGGAACGCTGAAAACGGCGTTGATATGGTGGTTGAGGCTCTTTCCAACGAGGAGATGACCGCATATATCAGAGAGAAGAGCATCCCCTGTCCCGGATGCGGCAAGTGCGACTTTACCGATATCCGTAAGTTCAATATGATGTTCAAGACCTTCCAGGGCGTAACCGAGGATTCCTCCACGGAGCTTTATATGCGCCCCGAGACCGCGCAGGGCATTTTCGTAAACTTCAAGAACGTTCAGAGAACCACAAGAAAGAAGGTTCCCTTCGGTGTTGCTCAGATAGGTAAGTCCTTCAGAAACGAGATCACTCCCGGAAACTTCACCTTCCGTACCCGTGAGTTTGAGCAGATGGAGCTTGAGTTCTTCTGCAAGCCCGGCACCGACCTTGAGTGGTTCGCTTATTGGAAGGATTATTGCCATAAGTTCCTTCTCGACCTTGGTATGCAGGATGAGAATTTGAAGCTTCGCGATCACGAGCAGGCAGAGCTTTCTCACTATTCAAAGGCAACCACCGACTTTGAGTTCCTCTTCCCCTTCGGATGGGGCGAGCTTTGGGGCATTGCCGACAGAACCGATTTCGACCTTAAGTCCCACCAGAATGAGTCCGGAGAGGCTATGGATTATTTCGATCCCGAAACAAACGAGAAGTACATACCCTACGTTATCGAGCCCTCCCTCGGTGCTGACCGCGTAGCTCTCGCTCTTCTTATCGATGCTTATGACGAAGAGTTGGTTGATGAGACAAAGAACGATACGAGAGTGGTTCTACATCTCCATCCCACCCTTGCGCCCATCAAGGCTGCAGTTCTTCCTCTTTCCAAAAAGCTTTCCGATAAGGCTGATGAGGTGTACACAGAGCTTTCCAAGTACTTCAGAGTTGATTTCGATGAGGCAGGTTCTATCGGTAAGCGTTACCGCCGCCAGGACGAGGTCGGAACACCCTTCTGCATTACATACGATTTTGACAGCGTTGAGGACGGCTGCGTGACCGTTCGTGAGCGCGATACAATGGAGCAGGTTCGCCTTCCCATCGCAGATCTCAAGGCATATCTTGAGGAGAAGCTTTATTTCTGAGATAGACCCTTACCAAGGCTTTTATAAAAGCAATTCTTTCCGGGAGGATAATATCCTCCCTTAAGATTTTAACAAACCTTTTTAAGAAAGGACAAAACTATGGAATTTATTATATCTAAAGGCGATACCGTTGCAAAATGCACAAGCGCGGGCGGCGAGCTCGTTTCCTTCGTCAAGAACGGCACCGAATACGTGTGGTTCGGCAAGGAAGAGCATTGGAGCGGGCAGGCTCCCTGCCTTTTCCCCGTGGTCTGCCG
>SVQJ01000008.1 GCA_015065395.1 Oscillospiraceae bacterium | reverse complement strand
GTCTTTGTTTGTCTTGTTGTTCAATTTTCAAGGAGCTTCTCGCTTCCGCTCTTCGCGACAGCTTTGATATTATATCATTGCTAAAATGATTTGTCAACACTTTTCTCAAAACTTTTTTTGATTTTTTTCGTTTTGGCAAAATTACTCATCTCGGCGTATATTATTACCACCAAAGGCAACAATTATTACAAAGAATTCTGCTTTTTGAAGTGTGAAGGGAGCATATCTTTTCATGATCACTGTTTTTTCAAGGACGATACTTATATATCTGATACTCATGATATCCATGAGGCTTATGGGCAAGAGGCAGGTGGGAGAGCTTCAGCTTTCGGAGCTGATCGTTACCATAATGCTCTCGGATTTTGCCGCCACCCCTATATACGAGACCGATATACCATTCGCCTATGCTGTCATTCCCATACTGCTCCTTTTATCCGTTGAGGTTATCCTTTCATATATTATACTCCACATTCCCCGCTTGAAGATCCTGCTGGGAGGACGCCCCAGCCTCATAATAAGCAAAGGCAAGATCGATCAAAAGGAACTGAAGCGGCAAAGAATGTGTCTCAGCGAGCTTATAAGCTCGCTGAGACAACAAGGTATATCTGATATCTCCGACGTGGAATACGCAATTCTCGAAGAGAACGGAAAGCTTTCGGTATTTGAGAAAGCAAGCACAAAGCCCGCATCATCCAATGACGCGGGTATCGCCGTAAAAGAAAAAGGCATATCTCATTCTCTGATAATTGACAAGGTTATAGTTAAGCGAAACCTTGTGACTGCAGGATGGAACGAAAAAAGGCTCAATTCTGCTCTTACAAAGCTCGGCAAGACCAAAGACGATGTATTACTCTTCGCCGTAAACGACTGCGGAGAGACCACCGTTATATATAAGGAGGGAAAATGAAGGCATTTATCGCCGGGGTCGTGACCCTTTCAGTTCTGATCACTGCCGTTATCGCCAACGGTTTTCTTGTTATAGGAAAGACTGACAGGCTGCTTTGTGAAATTGCCGCTCTTCCCGATGAAATTGAAAAAGCAGATACATCTGCCATCGAGAAGGAATGGCTATCATCCGAAATCTGGATAGCGCTGACCGTAAACAGATCGACTGTCGACGACATCGAGGACACGTTAGCCCAGCTTATTTGTGATATAGAAGCGGGAAACCGGATAGGTTATCTGGTTTCCCGCACAAAACTGGAATGCTTATTTGAAAGATTAAAACAAACAGAGACCTTCAATCCCAAAAGGATATTCTGATCAGGAGAATATCTTTCCGTCCGCCGTATAGAACTGCTTGCGGCAGACAGTATGATATCCTTCTTCGCTACCTATTATATTTTCCGCCACCTTAGCAATATACTCTGGATTAAGATAATTAGTATTATCAGCGCAGGTGAACGCCCTGATCTTCATGCCGTTTTCGCACCGCTCGAAGGAAATATCCTTAAAGAATGGACTGATATCCACTTCCTTTTCGCTGCTCTTGGTCTTTTTCAGAACAACCACTTCGCCGGCAAAGGCTTCGGAAAGCCTTTCCTCTGCATCCTCGGGGATATCGCCCACAAAGCTTATCTCATTTTCAGCCCAGGCAATCTGCTTGAAATTGGTATCGGAGGAATACACCTTTTTAACAGTTATACCCTCCGGCATTGAGCTTTTCAGCTTTTCAAGGACAATGTCATCCGCCACATCCTCGGTAAGCTTTATCTTGAAGAGCTCATTCTCTCCCGAGCATCCTACCGACAGGGGAGATGCGAAGGTGAGCTTGGGTATGGGGTTAAAGCCCTCGGTATAATAGAGAGGAAGCTTTGATTTAACAAGGCCTCTCATTACTGCTCTGTTAATATCAAGATGAGAGACGTATGTAAGTGCACCGCTCTCGCTAAACAGTACTTTTACACTGCGAACAGGCTTTTTGCCGGGATTTTTGGCAGGGCCTGCGCCTCTGGCATCGCGTTTATCATCCGTATCATCCCTTACTGTCTCGCGGGCATTTATATTCTGACCGAGGTACTCCGCCTCCTCATCCTTATGACCCGGGCACCAACGGCAATGCTCGCTGTCACAGAGGGAATTTGCGCCGCATCCCGAGCATTTTTCCTTACAGGAGGGAGTTGTTGCCGCTTCCATCGCGCGGTGGCGCTCCTTCACGAGGAATGCTTTAGTTACGCCGCAATCGATCATATCCCAAGGAAGGATCTCGTCGTCATTCATGGTTCTGTTTGCAAAAAACGCAGGATCTATACCAGTTTTTTCAAAAACATCCATCCATGCATCGTAATCAAACATTTCCTCCCATGCATCAAAGCGCATCCCCCGCTTCACTGCTTCCTCAAGAGCCGCGGAGAGCTTTCTGTTTCCTCTGGCAAAAACAGCTTCAAGATGGGAGACCTTTGCATCGTGGTAATTATACTTGATCTTTCTGTCGGTAATAGCACTCATAAGAAGCTTTTGCTTTTCCATAAGCTCCTCGGCAGTACTTTGTCTTTCCCACTGGAAAGGAGTGAATGGTTTGGGGATAAAGCAGGCAACGCTGAGGGTCACCTGAGGCTGGCGGCGTTTATTTGCACCGGGGGTTTTATAATATTCCTCTATGACCTTTTTGGCAAGCTTTCCGATGCCCACGATATCCTCATCATTTTCATAAGGGAGACCGTTCATAAAATAAAGCTTTACCTGGTTCTTGCCTGCCGCAAAGGCTACGCCTGCGGCTCGGAGTATATCCTCCTCGGTTACATTTTTATTAATAACATCACGGAGTCTCTGACTTCCCGCCTCCGGTGCAAAGGTCAGAGTGCTTGATCTTACCGTTGATATCTTCGACATAAGCTCCTTCGTAAAGCTATCGGCACGGAGAGAAGGAAGAGAAAGATTGATCCTTTCGTCATCCGTCCATTCAAGGAGCATATCGGTAAAGGTATTGACCTTTGAATAGTCCGAAATAGAAAGGCAGCACATGGATATTTCATCATAACCGGTATTATCTGCTATTTTTCTTGCTTGAGCCGCAAGAATTTCGGGAGATTTTTCTCTCACGGGACGGGTGATGAATCCTGCCTGGCAGAATCGGCATCCTCTGATACATCCTCTGAAAACCTCAAGGGTTATTCTGTCGTGCACCGTTTCCGTTACGGGGAGGATAGGAGCTGTGGGCACGTATGCCTTATCCACATCGGCCACTATTCTCTTTTTTACGGTTTTCGGTACGTCAGGCTCCTTTTGCGCGATCTCCTTTATCGTGCCGTCCTCATTATACAGCACATTATAAAGGGAAGGTACATAAAATCCTTCAAGCTTTGCCGCACGGCGGAGAAACTCCTTTTTGCTGTACGTGCCGTTTTCCTTCATATCAATATATAGAGATGCAAGCTCAGGTAGAGCCTCCTCGCCCTCTCCGATAGAGAAAATATCAACGAAATCCGCCATAGGCTCCGGATTATACGCGCAGTGTCCGCCGGCGATCACCAAAGGATATTCCTCTCCTCTGTCTGCGCTTCGAAGGGGGATACCGCTCATATCGAGCATATTAAGGGCGGTAGTATAGCAAAGCTCATACTGGAGAGTAAACGCCAGCATATCAAAGGCACCCAGATCATCTCCGGATTCAAGTGCATATAAGGGAATATTTCTCTTTCGCATCTCCTCTTCCATATCGGTCCAGGGAGCAAAAGCTCTTTCACACCACACCTTTGGCATATTGTTTAGGACGCCGCAAAGTATTTTCATACCAAGGTTGGACATTCCGATCTCGTATGTATCCGGAAAGCAAAAAGCGATACGCATTTTTACTTCATTTTTATTCTTATAAACGCATCCGGATTCTCCGCCGGTATAGCGTCCCGGCTTTTTCACATTGCAGATAAAGCTTTTAATATCTTCTCTCATAATAAATATACAAGGGGGCGGAGAAATCTCCGCCCTTCCTTTCTTTGATGTTTTGTTTTTTACTTATCTCACTATAAGCTTCGTAGTTATGACCGTGGGCACAAGCCAGAAAAGCTGGCAAATTGCGATATATGCGCTGTGCATATCGCCAAAGCTTCCGGACATGAGCACGATGGCAAGGATAACCGCATTCAGCACTGCGGAAATTATGCCTATAGCAAAGCCTGTTTTCTGTGCGCTGATGATCTTATCGCAATTAGAAACGGTATGGAGAAGAGATTTAGTATTACCTCTGGAAACGACGCCGCCCTCGGCACGCTTGGAATACTTTGTTATCTCCTCGGTGTTTCTGTACTTGATAACTCTCATAGAGTACTTGCCCTGAGGGATCTGACGGCAGATCATTTCCTCGTCGATATTGGGGTCAAAGGTCTTAACGCAAACGCACATTCCGCTTCCCGTGAGCTGCTTGAGAACATACTCAAAATCAGGATCTATAACATAATTGACTATCATTTTAGCAACAAGCTTATGCTGATAGATCATATACATTACGGAGCAGTCCGCAGGGATCTCGGAATTCTCTCTGATAACATCCTCGGGGATAAGAATGCCGTGCTTTGCAAGAGCGGCACTTCTGCCGAACATGATACTCTTGCCGTTAACCTCCGCCTCGATATATCCCGTACCTGTTTCAAGGATCTTAACGTTATCGGAGTGACCCGTTTCCATGGTAGCTACCTCGAACACATCTGCAAGAGGTCCGCCGGTCGCTGAGAACACGCTTGCTGCGTAGTAGAGGACCTTATCGATTCGGCTGTTATTGAACAGGCGCACGTTTCTGACCTTTACAGAGTAGGAGGGGAAAACATTTACATCGTCAAAGGAGATGACACCTACGCCGGAATATTCCTCCACGCTTCCCTCGCCGATGATGGTACAATCGTTATCATAAGCGCGGCGGTTAGCCCTGTAGAAGGGATAGAAGCCCGATATGACCATAGATGCGGGAATAGCCGCACAAAGAACGGCAAATCCTACTGAAACAGGATTCTCCTTGACATCGCTGAGAGATGCCGAATACACCGCAACGACCACAGAAAGCACAAGGGAAAGGACAAGAGAAAGACCTATGATCGATCTACCCACGGTACCCTTGATCTTTGTGCGCCAGAAATATCCGTCCACAAAGTCTGTTTTCTGGATCTTGATAATATCGCCGTCATCCGATCCGGATGCATCCATATCTGCAATGGCCTCACTCTCAAGAACGGAATCTCTCTGGGAAAGGCGGCGCATAACGAATTTAGGCTTCTTTGAAGAAACGATATTGAAGCTGAATATCTCACGGCGAACCGTCATATATTCATTAAACGCGGTGAAGAACAGGCAAAGAACGACTGCAAAATTAAACACCTTAGGCTGAACATCGGGAGAGATATTCGTTGCTATAACTATGGAATTCACCACAGCCGCAAGTGTAAGCACTGCGGGGAAGCAATCCACAGAGGGCTTCATACTGACAAGATCCTTGAAGCCCTTAGCCACTCTTGTGAACACAAGAGCAACTGCAAAGAGGGTGATCTGAAGATCGATCATTATATAAACCACTGGGAAATTTGCAGGATCAAGAGGACCTGAGAGCTGATAACCGAGAAGAGGGATATTCTCATAAAACATTATAAGAACGGTCAGAGCGAGAGCCGCGAGCATCTTCCAGAAGGCAAAGCGGTTACGCTTTGTATATTCCCTTGCTATCTCTGAGTTCTGGAACGTATCGCTGTATTCATCGGCACCGAAGCGATTGGATCTGTCCACCCACTCCTCCTGATCCGCAACGAAATCGTCCGTCATCTGAGCTGCTGTTTCCTCGCCCACGGTTTTTGCAAGCTCGGATTCCATCCCCAGCGCCACCATAAGGCTGATATCAGTCTCATCCAGCTCATCAGGAGCGGCACCGCCGGTTACCTCTGCAACGAGATTTTCAAAATCCCGTTCCTCATCGTACTCCTCTTCCTCTTCGCAAGCCTCGTAATACTCTTCCCCCTCAAGATCGTCCTCTAAAGGATCGTTATCGAAGAAATCGTCATCGGGAAGTATGTCCACATAATACTGTCCCTCATCGGGAACGACTGCCTCTTCGGAATATGTATTTTCAGCGTACTCTTCGGGATAATACTCAGCATAGTTCTCATCGGTATACTGAGCCGACTGAGCAGCCGCATAATACTCTGCATACTCATCGTACTGCGCCGCAGCCTCTTCAGGCACTAGCTCCTCAACTGCAAGCTCTTCCTCAGGCATCTCCCCGAATGACATCTCCTCGCCGGCACCGGCATAGAGAGAATCATCATTGAATTCAGGGAAATGCTCTGTTGCGGTCTCATTAGTCTGCGAGAGGATCTCATCATAAACAGATGCAAACTCCTCGTCTGCCAAAAGCTCTGCTTCCTCAACAGCAGACTGCGCCGTTTTGATCTCAATTCTTTCCTCAACGGCACTTTCCTTTTTATGCGAATCCTCTCTTTTACTTACAAAATCCGAATAGGATACGCTTTTTTTCTCGTTTGCAGGAGCTTTATCAGCCGTCTTTTGCTTATGGAGACGGTTGAGCAGATCCTGCGCGCTGGGAGATTTCCCGTTGTTTTTCATATCACTCATTGGTTCTGACCTTTCTTACGGTTTAGAAAAATCTATATAAAGGGATCATTTTCCTGATCTTTGCATTCTTGCCGCATGGCAAAGAATAACGGATGCCGCGGTGGACACATTAAGGGAATTGACCTTTCCGTACATAGGAATGGACACTATAAAATCGCATTTTTCCTTAATTGCTCTGCCTACGCCGAAGCCTTCGCTCCCAAGCACTATGGCGCTCGGGGTATTGAAATCGGTTTCATAATAGGGAGTTCCGCCCGCTTCTGCGGCAAATATCCAAAGGCCCTTCTTTTTCAGCTCATCAATAGTCTGAGAAATATTGGTTACCTTTGCTATTGCCATGTGCTCAACGGCGCCTGCCGACGCTTTGGCAACTGTGGGAGTTATTCCCACGGAGCGCCTTTTGGGAATTATGATACCGTGGGCACCTGCACACTCGGCACATCGAATGATCGCACCCATATTATGGGGATCCTCAATACCGTCCGCAACGACCAAAAGAGGAGTTTCCCCTCTTTCGGCAGCAATGGAAAGGATCGTATCGATATCGGTATATTCCTTCTCTGCCGCCATAGCAACCACGCCCTGATGGTTTACATCATTGCAGAGAGAATCAAGCTTTTCCTGGGTGACCTCGATCACAGGGATCTTTTTCGCTATAGCCTCGGAGACGATCACGGTGATGGAGCCTTCCCTCTGACCGCCCTTTACAAATATCTTATCGATGCTTCTTCCGGAGCGGATCAGCTCTCTCACAGCATTTCTGCCTGCTACCACACCCTCGGCCGGGGCATTTTTTTCGTTTTCATTAAAATGCCGTCTTTCACCTTGGGAGTTGCCCTTCCTCTTACGGAATCCATCCTCCCGGGGGCGGTATTTTTTGTTCTCTGCACCGTCCATAAGCAGTTCCTTTCAAAGCGCGCCCTTTCTCAGGGCAACAATAGCCTATATTACATTTTTACTTATGTATTATAACATACTTTTTATGTTTTGTACATATATTTTTGCAAAAAAACATTTTTCCTTATTTTCCAAATGAAATACAGACAAGCAGGAAAAACGTTACTAAAATCTGATTTTTTGGCAAAAACGGTCGAGTTCTGAAAAAAACTATGGAAAAAGCTTAAATTAAGGATTCTCTAATTTTTGTAAGACAAAAGAAAAACGCGCCCATCGGCGCGTTTTTCCTCGTAATATATATGCAATTTGCAAATAGATTACTGTTCCTTCATTGCAGCAAAGCACTCGCTGCAATATACGGGTCTGTCACTGTTGGGCTGGAAAGGAACCTTAGCTTCCTTACCGCACTGTGCGCAAGTGGTTGTGAACATCTCTCTCTGAGCTCTGGAGGCGTTCTTTCTTGCGTCACGGCAAGCCTTACATCTCTGGGGTTCGTTCTGGAAGCCTTTTTCTGCGTAGAATTCCTGTTCACCGGCAGTGAATACAAACTCCTGTCCGCAATCCTTGCAAACTAATGTCTTGTCCTCGTACATTTTTTACCTCGCTTAAATGGTAGAATAGAATAGAATTAGCCCTCAACGGATTCTCACCGTTACCTTTGTAAACAACGTTCTCATTAAACTATACGGGCATATATAATGAACGCAAAGCGTTTCATTTATTTTTATCGGAAGTCTTATTTGACAAAGCCTTTGCTTTACTGCGGATACGGTATACCGCATTATAGACGGACTTCTCATCACAGCCAAGCTTCCCTGCCGTTTGCGCCGCGCTTTCTCCCGAAAAGAAGTGGCAGAGCACCTGGGTCTCAAATGGGGAAAGGCTGCTTTTTATCTTCTCGATGATCTCATCAGGCTCAAGTCCCTCAAAACCTGAAAGATTGCCGATCCTATCCTTTTTTTCGGGACCGGCGGGACGCGCGCTGTTCTTTTTTGCGTTTTTGCTTCTCATAACGGAGATCAGCGCATTTCTCATGCAGATCTTTGCATAAAGACCGAAGGTTATGCCTTTTTTCGTCTCATCAAAGGAAACAGCGGCCTTCAGAAGAGCTCGCTGAGCATCCTCACTAAGCTCAGAGGCTGTGCCCGCTCCGCTTTCCTCAAAGCTCGCCGCAAGATCACTGATAAGCGGTCTGTACCGCGCCTTTAACAGCTCAAAATCCTCATGCCTGCCGTTCTTGACCCCGGCAATGAGTTTCAAAAGTTCTTCGTCCAAATCAATTACCTGCATTTTCAGCAAATCATACAAGAAAATTTACAACCGCTGAGAATATTATATCACTGTTACAAATTTTGTCAATAGGGTTTTGTGTTTTTTTAATTTCCAGGCAAAAATTCATTCACAAATTTTGTCATTTTCTACAAAAAAACGCCTTTTTTTCACGTTTCACAGCGCAAAAAAATCAAAAAAATCAGCAAAATTATCCGCACATTGTTATAATAATTTCAAACCTACCGGGATATGAAAGCTATTCTTCAAACAGATAATTAACGTCCCCCTGGAGCAATGCGACCACACCTCTGAACACCACCTCGGGACGCTCGGCATAATTATTCAGCATTCTTCTCAGCTGGTACTCGCTGTCTGCCCTCACGGTCAGATCCATGATAACGCCGTCCTTATCCTTAATAGAGCAAGTCACGAGATATCCCTTTCCGTCGGGACGGTAGCTCTGATCTATGTATGCACCTCTTCTGGCAAAGGAAAGATGGCGCAGAGCACTTCTGTAGCTTTTCTCTCTGATGCTCACCATCAAGCTGTCTGAAAGGACACCGGCTACCTGTCTTCCTGTTTCGGAAACCTCGTAAAGAATGGTGGTATCCCCCATCCCATCTTCATCCTCACCGCTTGTCTCTCCATCGCTTTCCCTCTTATCGGAAACGATCTCTCTGATATGACCTGCATCCACCAATGCGAAAAAGCACTGGGCAAAATCAAAGAAATTAACTATACCGTCCTGCATCATGATAGAGCCTATGCTGGGATAATCCAGGGGATAGCCTATTTTATCGAGAAGATAAAGTATGAAAATTTTGATCTCGTCTTCTTTTTTTAATTGAGAAGCCATATTTCTGATTTTCCTTTGTTTTTCCTTTGGGATTAAAAGCGGGAGGCTGTGCCTCCCGCTTTTATTTAATTCAACGCAGATCAGTCTACTACCTCTGCTTCATTTTCGGCAAGTTCTGCCTGGATGGATTCCTTATGCTTCATATAGTCATCCATCTTTGTCTTCTTGAAGTTTCTGCCCCAATATGTGTTGCCCACGCCGCTGAGTACCTTGCTGGTCATATAAGCCTCCTGCTGGAACACTACAGGGATGATAGGCATATCGGAGAGAAGAAGCTCCTCGGCCTCGTGAAGTGCATCCATTTCCTCGGAATCCTTCTTTGCGGCATAAGCCTTTTCGATAAGCTCATCATACTTATCGTTTGCATATCCGGTCACGTGACCGATAACGCTGTAATTATCTGAATACATATCAACGCCGTTACCGGAGAACTTAGTTGCGAAGGGAGCAAGAGCGGAGAAAGCATTGGGAGCGAGCATATTATATTCAACAAGAATAACGTCGAAATCGCCCTCGTCGTATGCGATCTGATAGAGGTCATCATAGATCGCAGACATATTATCCTTTGCGGGAATGAGCTCTGTGCCGGGCTGCTTGACGGTTACGTTAAAGCCGAGAGCCTTCCATGCATCGGCAACTGCATTTGCAACAGCAACATCAACCTCATTGGAACGGGTGGTGATAGCGAAGCTTCCGCCGCTTACGCCCGCCTCGCTGAGAAGCTTCTTAGCAGCCGCTACATCAGCATCGGTGGAAAGGAGCTCAGCCTTCTTATCGGCAGTTTTACGGAAATCTCCCTTGTTGCCTGCTGCATCAACATTATAAGGAACAAAGCCTGTTGCAGCCTTTGCAAACACAAGCATATCGGCAATCGCCTCACGGTCAAGAGCAAGGGACAGTGCCTTTCTTACCTTTGCATCTGCGAAAAGCTCGTTTTCAAGATTGAAATAAAGAGTGGTCGTGATGGCGGAATCCTTGATCTTAGCCTTCTTCTCATAATCACCGCGTGCGCTGAGAGCGATCTCGCCAAGATAGAAGATGGTTCCGTCGTTGAACTTTTCGATCTGCTGCTCGGTGGTTGCCTTGCCGTTACCGTAATCATAACGAACCACAAGTCTGTAGGGGATTACGTACTTATCAAGATGCTGATTGGAATCGGTATCACGGTAATAGTAAGCAGAGCGCTCAAGTCTGATCTGCTTGCCGTAGTCGATCTTTCTCACGTCGAAGGGACCGTTTGTTACCATGGAGGATGCACGCTTAGCCCAATCCTCGTTATTGTTTACCTTATCCTCTCTGAGGGGCACGAGTGCAAGGCTTGCGCATTTCTTGAAGAACTCATCAACGTCTATATTGTTAACAAATTCGATCTCAAGAGTATATGTATCAACAGCATAAACACCAAGGTCATCAACGGTGGCATCGCCCATCTTGATCTCGCGTGCGTTCACAAGATCGTAAAGAAGAGCTGCAGCCTCACACTTGAATGTGGGCTCCATGATACGCTTCCAGGCATATACGAAGTCGTTTGCCTGAACGGTACGTCCATCACTCCACTTGGTATCCCTGAGAGATATCTGAAGTCTGTAATTGTCGTTCTTTTCGGAGGGCTTGAAATATTCATAATCCTCCATCATGCCCTTATGCCAGTCACCATCCTTATCGAGAGTGGTGAGGCCCTCGAACATAAGGGAAACGATCTTTGCGGTGGCAAGGTCGTTAAATCCCTTTGCGGGATCATAGTCATAGATCTCTTCAGCAAGATACATGGTGATAATAGCACCCTTATCACCCTTAGCGAGGGTGGAGCATGATGCCAGAACTGTGCAAACCATAATTGCTGCAAGGATTAAGCTTAACAGTTTTTTCATTTTTACGAACTCCTTCTGATCTTCCGTTGAATTACCGCCGTCAAGACTGCACGCGCCGATAATTGTATACACTAAATTATAACACAACCGCAACGCTTTATCAATGCATTATTAAGTAAATAATTTAAGATTCATTCAAATGCACAATAAACATTTTGCTTTTTAGTGAGTTTTCCACAGTGTTCGACGCTTGATACGCGAATATGCACACCGTTAATATGCATTTTCACCGTAATACCACGGAATATTATGCAGATACTATCTATATTATAATATTCTTTTTCAAGAAAGGCAATGTTTATTATGAAAAATTCACATAATAATTTATCTTTTTTCCGCTCCGCCCCTACTTTTCCTTCCCTTCGCACGGATCTTGCCTGCGAAAGCATAAACGCATCGGGAGGCGCACCGGGCACGAGCTACCGTGAATACTCATTTTCATCCATTCCCATATCAGAGCTGACCGTTATGGAGGGACGGGGAGAGGCGGCAACAGGCAGAAAGGCAGGCAGGTATATAACCCTCCACACGGGAGCCATGAGATACATCGACGAGGACAGAAAATCCGAGCTTTCGGAGGCGATCGCCAATGTTATATCGACTCTCACGGAAAGCATTACAAAAAAGAGCATCACTCAAAGCACAAAGGTACTGGTTGCGGGTCTTGGAAACCGATTCATCTCCGCAGACTCGGTAGGCCCCCGCACGGCAGACAAGATCGCCGTCACCTCACACATGCTGGAAAGCTCCCACGGTGATATCTTTCGCCTTCTCGGGTGCTCCAGCATTTCCGCAGTTCACCCGGGGGTCATGGGGCAAACGGGAATCGAGGCGGCGGCAATGATAAAGGGCGCCTGTGACTATGTAAAACCTGACGTGGTGATTGCGGTCGATGCGCTGGCAGCACGCTCCACGAAGCGCCTTTGTGCCACGGTGCAGCTGTCCGACACGGGAATAGAGCCGGGCAGCGGCATCGGAAACCGACGGGGCGCGGTCAATTCCACAACAATCGGCTTCCCCGTTATAGCTCTCGGCGTGCCCACCGTGGTGGACAGCGCCACTTTGGTTTTTGACGCTCTCATAGGGGCAGGAATCACAAAGCTTGATCCAAGCCTTGAGGAAGCTCTGAACGGAGAGGAGAACTTTTTTGTTTCCCCCAAGGACAGCGATATCGTTTGCGAGGAGATATCCGCAGTTCTCGCATCGGCAATAAACAAGGCATTTCTTGCCGACGGCCTTTAAGCCAAGCATAAGTCTCCCTTCCCTTTCATATAATTGACAAAACGAAAAAGAAAGGAGGGAGCAGCCGCGGATACCGAAAAGCTTATATCTTCGCCCGAAAGAGGGCTTCTTGAAAGCAAAGAGGATAGCACGCAAAGAGACGCAATTCCTTCCGTAAGGAAGAGGAAAAAGCAAAAGCTGTTTTGGCTTTTAAGCCTTTTTCTTTGCATAACGGCGCTGGTCATGCATTTTTCCATTGCAGCTCAGGCGATAGAATTCATAAAAGATAAAGGCTCCGCTCTTTTGCTTTCCCTTATAATACCGGACTATGTTATAAGCCGTCCCCTCATTCCAGTACTGCCCGAGGGAGAATTTATGGAGGAGGTGCCGGATACGGAAAAGCCTTCCTCTGTATTTCTCCAAAAGGACCTTTCAACAAAAGCCGAAAACGGCTTTGCCCTTTCCAACGAGACCGGCTACAGCCCCGATCTTTTACAGCTATCCGAGAGTCCGCGCCCTTGCCTCAGTGCCGATGAGTTAAACGAAAGGTGGGGCGAGGGCTCTCCGAAGGTCCTTATCTATCATACCCACGCAACGGAGGGCTACAAAGCCTCCGCCGGGACAAGCTTTCGCACTCACGATACAAGCAGCAATGTGGTGGCGGTCGGGCAGATTATCAAAACCGTTCTTGAGGGAGCAGGGATCGAAACTATACATCTGACGGAGCTTTTTGACAGTGACGACTACAGCGCATCCTACGAAAAAAGCAATGCGGCAGTAAAAAAGGTGCTGGAGCAATATCCTTCAATAGAGTACGTTTTTGACGTGCACAGGGATTGCATAGGGAACGAGGAGGATGGCTTTATACAGGCCTGCACGCACCTCTTCAAAAAAAGCTGTGCACAGATAATGATGGTTTGCGGAACGGACGAGGGAGGAAGCGGGCATACGGAGTGGCGCAAAAACCTCACCCTCGCACTTTCTCTTCAAAGCTCCCTTTGGAACAGCTATTCAAGCTTTGTGCGGCCCATAAATCTGAGGCGGGCATCCTTTTATCAGGATATGCGAAGCGGCGCGTTGCTTTTGGAATGCGGCACCTGTGCAAACACCCTGGCTGAAGCCAAGCGCAGCGCAGTTCTTTTCGCAAGTGCCCTTGCAGATTACATATACGGATACGATATTAATATAAATGAAGAGGATTTGATAAACACACTTTGCCCATAGCTCTTGCAATTTTGAAAAAGGTGTGGTACTATGAAATATCAAAAAAAGCAAAGGACTTGGCACAATGAAAAAAATCATTCTGGGAATAGACGTGGGACTTTCCACAACAAAGATCGTAGGCTTTGATCTGACCGACGGCGCACAGACTCTAATGGAGCCGCTTTTTGTGCGCGCCACAGATCCCGTCACCTCCATGTACGGCGCTTTGGGAAAATTCATAGATACGAACAGCCTATCTCTTTCCGATATAGAAAAAGTAATGGTAACAGGCGTCGGCTCTTCAAATATAAAAAACAATATTTACAATCTCAAATGGGAAGCTGTCAGCGAATTTGACTGTATCGGCTACGGAGGCAGATATCTCAGCGATTTCGACCGTGCGATAATAGTGAGTCTGGGAACGGGTACGGCTCTCGTTTACTCCGAAAAGGACAAGGATCCCGTATATCTCGGCGGAACGGGTGTCGGCGGAGGCACGCTGGTGGGGCTTTCCAAAAAGCTTTTCGGAATGGATAATGTTGAGCATATTGAAGAGCTTGCAAGATCGGGAGATCTGCACAACGTTGATATAAAAATAAACGCCCTCACCACCCAGGATATCGCCCCCGGCTTTGCCGATTCCATGACGGCGTCCAATTTCGGAAACGTCAGCGATATCGCCACAAACGCAGATATTGCTCTGGGAGTTATCAATATGGTTTTTGAGACCGTTGGCATGGTCAGCGTCTTTGCCGCAAGAAATTTCGATCTTCGTGACGTGGTGCTCACGGGAAATCTTGCCACCGTCTCACAGGCGCAGGACGTTTTCGCCGTCCTTAACAGAATGTTCGACATGAACTTTGTCATTCCAAAATATGCCCGCTTCGGAACGGTTATCGGCGCTGCCCTTGCCGGCTGTAAATAAACCGCCGGCAGGAATTTGTAAAGTAGAAACGGTCGCTTTTTTGAAAAAAAGCTCTGCAAAAAACTTTAACTATTGGTTTAGCCAAGGTTTGCAAGGCAAAAGGTGCCTCCAAAGCAGTTTTATGCTTCGGAGGCGGCACCTTAGGTGCCATACCTGAAAAGAAGACAGGACAGAAAATGAGCGAGCTCATTTTTCTGTCCTGTCTTCTTTTCAGGGCCTTTTTGCCTTTTCGCTATCGCAGTCTTCTTAAAGTTCCTTTGGTTCTTTCCTTTCAAGGAAAGAACACAGCTTGTCGATAAAGTTATCGACAAGCTGCTTCGGACTGTCGAGAAGGATGCAGATTTCGTTTTTCGGGGCTCGTCGGCGTACAAAGGTACGACAGAGACCCGAAAAACGAAAAGCAAAAAAACTCCGATTCTTCGGGGGGGTCTCGGTTAAACCATAAACAACTGCACACACCACCTTTTCAGATGTAAGAGATGTTACTTGCTCTCTTTAACTTGCCTATAGGGCGGTCTGCGCCTTTTTCGACAGTCTGGGTTCTTTCCTTTCAAGGAAAGAACAGAAAACACCTTTTATCTCTTCATCAAACCGAAATTTGATCAAAAAAAGCCTTGCAAGAGCATTTTCAGCTTTTGCAAGGCTTTTCAAAGTATAAAATCATCAATAAATCTCAACTTCCAAATTGAAATCGAAATCATATTTCTCCGAGGCATCGAACAGGAAGGGATCATCTCCGATCCTTGAAACGGAGACTCTCACCTCATCAAGGACACAACGCCCTGCATGGAATGCTGAGAAAACAAGACCGTCCACTGTTTTTTCGCCGCCGTTAATGGTCACACTGCCCACAGGTTCGCCTGAGGACTTGGCATTTCTCGCATCAACGAACAGATCCACATTACAGGTAAGATCGGATTCCACGCTATACCCCAGCATATATATTTTCACGCCCTCATCATCGCAGATGAGCTTTCCGCCCGGATCATAGCCCTGCTCAAAATCGCTGTCGGTCCTTACGGTGAGCCAACCGGAATCATAGGGCTTTATATCAGGCATAAGAGGGGTTGCAACTATAAAAGAAAACTCGCAGATATCCTCAATACCGAACATCTCAATAATGCTTTCGGATATAAGAAAATCATATTCCGTTACCGCATTCGCTGCCGCATCCTGCTCGAAGGCGCACCGCACCTCGATATCATTGCAATAAGCATTCCAGCCAAAGGGGATATCCTCATCCGTTTTATTCTTTATATCAAAGAAAACGCTGTAACCACCGCTGCTCAGGTAATCTATTCCCTTGACAGCGATCTCAAAATCATCGTCAATATACACCATCTGAGGAACGATGGGAGAGCCGTTTCCGGCGTTCATATCCACAGAATAGGGGATAAGCTCTCCCTTATCCACCATGTTTTTGTCCCTATCGTCATCATCCTGATCGGCAGGCTTTTCGAGCTTTTCACCGCTCTCTCCAAAAGCATTCTCCTCAGCCTCGTCACCCTTTTCTCCATCATCTACGCTTGCGGCGTCACAGGAGCAAAAGCAGAACAGCAAAGCAAGACAAAGAACGAGAGCTGAAAATCTTTTTATAAGAGTCTTCATAAAAGGGCCTCACCTTCAGTTCATTATTCTTATAACGGATTCAACATTCCCAAGGCTGCCCTCGGAAATAAGCTTTGAAGTGATATCTTCCTTTGTTTTCACTGTGATATACTCAACACACCCCTCGGGAGCGCCCTCAAGCACCTTGACCGCCCCGAATGAAAGGCGGGCACTTTCCAACGCCTCGGTAGCAAGATCGGTCTTCACTCTTACGTAATACTCAAAAGAATTTTCAGAGAAGGGTCTCGCCCAACCCTCGGGCGCCGCCTGCCAAGCGCAGGGCTTTTCCTTTGCCGCAAGGCCCGAAAGGATACAAGCCACATCGGAGACCACGGCTCCGGCAGTAGGCATCCTGCCCGCTCCGCGGCCGTAATACATAACGTCTCCCGTCACAGGGCTGACAACGCTCACCGCATTATACACATCGGATACCGATGAAAGAAGAGAGCTCTTGGGAACGAAGCAGGGGCAAACATAAAGGCTCGCGCTGTCCTTATCTATTCTTGATGAGCCGAGAAGCTTCACAGTCCCTCCCCATCTCTTCGCCGCATCCATATCCTCGGGGGTGATACCTGTCATGGTCTCTGTATATACATCGCTCTCGCAAACCAGATTGTTTGTTGCAACAGCGGTCAATATCATTATTTTTCTTTGGGCATCAAGTCCGTCCACATCGGCAGAGGGATTTGCCTCCGCATAGCCAAGACGCTGTGCCTCCTTGAGAGCGGTCGCAAAATCCGCGCCATCCCTTTCCATTGAAGTGAGGATATAATTGGTAGTACCGTTAAGGATACCGTCTATGGCAGTGACGGTATCTCCCGCAAGACTGCTCCTCATACTGCGTATCTCAGGGATGCCTCCGCCCACGCTGGGCTCGAAAAGATAAAGCACTCCGCAATCTCTTGCGATCTCGCAAAGCTCGATACCCCTCTTTGCCACAAGCTCTTTATTCGCAGTGACCATGCTTTTTCCGCTTTTCATGACTGCAACGGAAAAATCAAAAGCAGGGTTAACTCCGCCCATAGTCTCGCAGACGACGGATATAGTATCGTCGCGAATGATCTCATTTATATCGTGAACGACCCTGTCCCCATAAGGTGAATCGGGAAAATCACGAAGATCAAGGATCTTTTTAACGTATATTTCATCGCCCACATAGGACTTAAGGCTTTCTGCATTTTCGCGGATGACCTCGGTTATTCCGCCGCCCACAACGCCGAAGCCGAGTATAGCAATATTGATCATAATAATTTTTCCTTTGCTTAGCAATATACTACAGTATATCACACATATTTCCCTAATTCAATAAATTCGCAAAATTTTCACGAAAAACAATGTTGGTATGAAAGGCCCTTCCCCGGGGTACCATATCAACAGGATATGATCCCAAGGCAAAAGAAAGGAATTGCGAAATGAAAAGAATACTGTGTTTATTTCTCATATTATCACTTATGCCCCTCTCCCTTGCTTCCTGTGCAAGAAAGAGGGAAACCGATAAAAACGTTTTGAAGGTGGCCGTCCTTGAGAGCGCCTACGGCTCCGAAATGTGGAGACAGGTGGCAAAGGCCTTTGAAGAGGAAAACGAAGGAGTGACCGTGAAGCTCACCGCCGAAAAGAACCTTGAGGACGTTATCAGCGCAAAAATGAAATCCGGAGATTATCCCGATTTCGTTCACCTGGCAACAGGCAGAGAGGCCGCCCTGACAGAGACCCTTATAAAGGGCAATGCACTGGAGGATATCTCCGATGTTTTTGAAATGACCGTACCGGGGGAAAACGTTAAGGTGAGTGAAAAGCTTACGGACGGCTTCACCTCCACTCTGGCAACGAACCCCTATTCAAATTCCAAGACCTATCTTGCGCCGATGTTTTACAGTCCGTGCGGACTTTTCTATAACGCCGGTCTTTTCAGAGAAAGAGGCTGGGACGTTCCCGAAACGTGGGAGGAAATGTGGGAGCTGGGAGATAAAGCGAAAAAGGAGGGCATATATCTTTTCACCTACCCCACCGCAGGATACTTCGATTCCCTGGTTTTTGCCCTTCTTGCCGAGGTCGGCGGAATAGACTTCTACAATGATTGCATGAACTACAAAAAGGACATCTGGGAAAGCGATGATGCCGATGAGTTTTTCGAGATCATGGAAAAGCTCCTTTCCTATACGGAGCCTACTACGGTTGCAAATGCAAACAATGACAATTATCTTAAAAACCAGCAGCTTATACTGGACAACAAGGCTCTCTTCATGCCCAACGGAACATGGGTGGTGGGAGAGATGTCGGACGCGCCCCGCGCCGAGGGCTTTGAGTGGGGATTTTGTGCTCTTCCTGCCGCAGAGGATGAGGATCGCTTTTCCTATACCTTCTTCGAGCAGAGCTGGATACCCAAGGAAAGCGAAAACAAGGACCTTGCAAAAAAATTCTGCGCTTTTCTTTATTCCGATAAGGCCGCAAGGATATTTGCAGGCTCGGGAGCAGTTCAGCCATTAAAAAACTCCGCGGATTTTGTAAGCGGCGAGAGCAAGCTGTTCTATTCAGTATATGAAGACGGCGCCTCTGCCGTTATGGGAGGATTTGCGGCAACGGAGGCTCTTGAGGGCGTCAGCATGGGGGATACGCTTTTTTCCTCCATCAACAGCGTGGTATCAAAGGACAAATCCATAGAAAAATGGCGCTCCGAAATCTCCGCTGTGAGTGAAAAGCTGAGAAAAGTGAAAAAATGATAAGGACTTCTTCAATAAGGAAGAAAAACGCCCCATTTTTATTTGCCTGTATCGCTCCGGCGGCACTGCTTTGCGGTCTGTTCGTGATCTACCCTGCTTTCAGCATTTTCCGTATCTCCCTGTACAAATGGGGAGGCTATACGAGGGAAAAGGTATTCGTGGGGCTTGACAATTACAAGATCCTCTTTTCCGACAGCCGCTTTCTTCATTCATTGAGAAATTCACTGATACTTCTGCTGACCGTCACGGCTGTAACCCTTGTTATATCGCTGTTCACCGCTTACTTGCTCACCGAAAGCAGCCTTAAGCTGAAAAGCTTTTTCCGTGTGGTATTCTATATTCCCAACATTCTTTCCGTGGTGGTGGTCTCCGCCATATTTTCGGCGATCTACGACCCGAGACGCGGACTTTTGAATTCGCTCCTCTCCGTTTTCGGCATTTCAGGACCGCTGTGGTTGGGAGAGCGAGAGCTTGTTATCTACTCAATAGCGTTGGCTATGATATGGCAGGCATCGGGGTACTATATGGTAATGTACATGGCGGCAATGGGAGCGGTACCCAAAAGCTTATACGAGGCTGCTGAGGTCGAGGGGGCAGGAAGCCTGCGCAGATTTTTCTCCGTCACTCTGCCATCCATCCTCCCCCAGCTTCGCACCACCCTTACCTTCTTTGTCATAAGTAATATTAATATAAGCTTCCTTCTTGTTCGGGCAATGACGGGAGGCGGGCCTGACGGCGCAAGCGAGGTGCTTCTCAGCTATATGTACAAGCAAAGCTATACAAATTCCTCATACGGCTACGGTATGGCAATAGGTAGCAGTGTTTTCATACTTTCCTTTGCGGTTTGCGCTGCCGTCAATTTTATCACAAGACCGAGGGACTGATTTTGAGAAAACGAAAAAAAGCCGACAGATTATACCGATGTTTCATATATCTCCTTCTTTTTCTGATGGCGGCATCTGTGCTTATACCCGTTTTCTGGGTGGCTTCAGCGGCCTTTAAGGAAAACAGCCAGTTTTACGACGATCCCTGGTCTCTTCCTCGCTATCTGAATATTGAAAACTTCACGGCGGCATGGCGCGAAGCAAATATGGGTGCCTACTTCGGAAATTCCGTTACCGTCACCTTCCTTGCCCTTCTCATACTTCTGATAACGGCTATCCCCTGTGCATACGCACTCTCCAGATTCAGATTTTCGAAAATAGGTGCCGTGCGTACCTTCTTCATGGCAGGGCTTTTCGTGAACGCAAGCTATATCGTTGTTCCTATCTTTCTCATGCTGGTGGATATCAACGATCTTCTGAAAACCACGTTTTTTCTGAACAATCCCGCAGTGCTCGCTCTTGTTTATGCTTCAGGTGCTCTTCCTTTTACAGTATATCTGCTCTCCTCCTACTTTTCCTCCCTCCCGCGAGAATACGAGGAAGCCGCATATATAGACGGAGCATCTAATTTCACAGCCATGGTACGTGTGATGGCACCCATGGCAAGGCCTGCTGTTATCACGGTGATACTTTTTAATTTTCTCTCCTTCTGGAACGAGTATATCATAGCGATCACGCTTATGACGGAGGACTATGCAAAAACCCTTCCCGTGGGACTGATGAACCTCATGAAGGCACAGAACGCCGCAGCACAGTACGGCAGAATGTACGCAGGCCTTGTCATAGTTATGCTCCCCACCCTCATTTTGTACATCCTTGTGCAAAAAAAGCTTACGGAGGGTCTCTCTGTCGGAGGAATAAAAGGATAGATATATCAAACTACGGTTTATCGGGTGGATATAGGTTTTCGCGTTCTTTCCTTGAAAGGAAAGAACCAAAGGAAATTTAATAAAACTAAGATGGCTAAAAGGCAAAGCATCTTTCTGCTTTGGCGACGCCTTTTGCCTTGTAATTCTCAGCCAAACCCTTATGTAAAGTATTTTGCAGAGCTTTTTCTCAAAAAAGCGACCGTTTCACCCCGTCAAACCGTAATTTGAAAGTACGAAAAGCTTGAGCCCCCTGAAAAAGCAGGGGGCTCTCAGGCTGTCGAAAAAGGCGCAGACCGCCCTATAGGCAAGTTGAAGAGAGCAATTAACATCTCTTCCATCTGAAAAGGCGGT
>SVQJ01000141.1 GCA_015065395.1 Oscillospiraceae bacterium | reverse complement strand
GGATAAGAGGATAGCGCAGAGAAAAGTCCTGTGCCATTCTTACCATGGTGCCGTAAACTGCCGCGTCACCGTGGGGATGATAACGACCAAGCACGTCACCGACAGTAGTCGCAGATTTACGGAAAGGCTTATCGTATGTAAGATTATCCTCATACATAGCGTAAAGGATACGTCTTTGGCCGGGCTTCATTCCGTCACGGACATCGGGAAGAGCACGGCTGATAATTACGGACATGGAGTACTCAAGAAAGGATTTACGAACCTCTTTATCCATGGAGACCGGGGTTATCTTCTGATCCGGAAACTCTATATTGTAGATTTCTTCACTCACTGTTTTTACCTCTTTTTCTCTCTTCTTTTCTTAAAAGAAAGGAAGCAAAAGAACTTTAACTAAAGTTTGCTTATATGTTTTTTATGAAATATACCGTTTTTTTTGGGATTACACGGCCTTTTCAAAAGGTCCGTACCCGTTATTCACCTATATACCTTGCACTGGCGGCACTTGCAAGAACCAAAGAGGTCTCGCAATCCATATCTCCTGCAATATGGTGATACACAAAGGCCGCAAGGAAAGAATCGCCTGCCCCCTTGAAGGTTTTTATTTCAGTCTTATGGGCTTCACACATAAAGCTTCCCTCCGGGCCTGCATAAACGCTTCCGTCTTCACCTAAGGTGAGAAGAACAGAGGTATGATTTGCAAGATGGCAACGGAGCGCTTCTCTTGCCGCGTTTATACGGAGCTCCTCTCCTCTTCCGGAAAGCTTTTTTCCCGTTAGAGCCTCGAATTCCTCACGGTTTGGCTTTATAAGATCCGGAATAGCCTCAAGACCGAGGGAAAGTGCTTCTCCGTCACAATCGAGAATCACGTAGGCACCGAAATTTCTTGCAATGGTGCAAAGCTTTCTGTATATGCCCTTATCAACACCGGGAGGTATGCTTCCGGAAATGATAACGCAGGAACCGTCCGGGCAATTAAGCTCAGATTTATAAAGACCGATAAACTCCTTGAGCTTTTCAGGGCTTATCTCATTTCCCGGCTCATTTATCTGAGTCTGAACGCCCTCGCTGTCGATAACAGAGGTATTTCTGCGAAGAGTACCCGGGCAATTTACGCAAAGAAGGGATATGCCCTCATCACGAAGCTTGTCCTCAACGCCGTCTGCGGCAAAAATACCAAGCGCCTGAGAAGCTTTTCCCATTTTATTCAGCGCTCTCGACACATTTATTCCTTTTCCGCTGTAGGTAATATCTGCATTCGGCACTCTATTCAGTTCTCCGACCTTAAAAGGCTCGTTCAGCTTATAGTTAACATCAACGCAGGGGTTAAGTGTTACCGTTATTATTTTCATGGTTAAATATCAATATTTTCAACAAAGCGGGCATTCTGCTCTATAAACTCTCTTCTGGGCTCTACCTTATCTCCCATGAGAAGTGTGAATGCCTCATCGCAGGCCACCGCATCCTCCATTTCAACGCGAAGAAGGGTTCTGGTAGCAGGGTCCATAGTTGTTTCCCAAAGTTGGGAAGCATCCATCTCTCCAAGACCTTTATAACGCTCTGCCTCAGCATTTCCGCCCATTTTTGCGATTATCTCATCTCTTTGGGCATCTGAGAAGGCATATTCCTGTTGCTTTCCCTTATAGACCTTATAAAGGGGAGGCTGAGCAAGATATATATGACCGTCCTCAATAAGCTTTCTCATGTGGCGGAAGAAGAATGTAAGAAGCAGAACGCGAATATGAGATCCGTCTACATCCGCATCGGCCATAATGATGATCTTTCCGTATCTGAGCTTCGTAATATCGAAGTCCTCACCGATACCGCAACCGAGAGCCTGGATGATGGGAATTATGGAAGGATTTGAATAGACCTTATCAAGACGGGATTTTTCAACGTTCAGAACCTTACCGCGCAGAGGAAGGATCGCCTGATAGTGGCTGTCACGACCGCTCTTTGCACTACCGCCTGCGGAATCTCCCTCTACCAGATAGAGCTCTGTCAGATGAGCTCTTCTGTCCTGGCAATCTGCAAGCTTACCGGGAAGGGTGGAGCCTTCAAGAACGTTTTTTCTTCTTGTAAGCTCACGAGCTCTCTTTGCAGCCTCTCTTGCGCGGCTTGCTGTGAGAGCTTTATCTATAATAAGCTTACCGGTTGCGGGATTTTCCTCAAAGTATTCCTCAAGCTTCTGGTAAACTATTCTGTCAACGATGGTTTTTACCTCGGAGTTACCAAGCTTTGCTTTAGTCTGGCTCTCAAATTGTGCATCGGGAAGCTTAACGGAAACGACCGCGCATATACCCTCTCTTGCATCATCGCCGGAGAGCTTATCATCGTTGGTCTTTATTATTCCGCACTTTTTACCGTAATCGTTTATGGCACGGGTGAGAGCGGTTTTGAAGCCCACCTCATGGGTACCGCCGTCAATAGTGGACATATTGTTTGCGAAGGTAACAATAAGATCGTTATAGCTGTCATTATACTGTAATGCCACCTCAGCGGTGATATCTCCCTTTTGAGCCTTCATATAAATGACGTCATTATGAAGCTTCTCACCCTTGTTACGTCCAAGATACTCAACAAAGGAGCGGATGCCTCCCTCGTACATGAGATCATCGCTTCTGGGCTTTCCTTCAGAATCGGTGTGACCCTCGCGAAGATCGGTAAGTACGATACGCACGCCTGCGTTGAGGAAGGATTGCTCTCTCAAGCGGGTGAGGAGGATATCGTAATCAAAGGTGGTCTCCTCAAAAATGGTGGGATCGGGCTTGAAACGGACATAAAGACCCTTCCTATCCTCAGCGTCACCTACACATTTGAATTCTCCCACGGTTTTTCCCTGTTCGAATCTCATCTGATAGCGCTTACCGTCGTGGCAGTTATCTACCTCCATCCATTCGGAAAGAGCATTAACAACAGATGCACCCACGCCGTGAAGACCGCCTGAGATCTTATATCCCTCGCCGCCGAATTTACCGCCGGCATGAAGCACGGTAAATACAACTTCGAGAGTAGGTATTCCCATTTTAGCATGAACGCCGCTGGGAACGCCGCGTCCGTTATCCTGGACGGCAATGGTTCCGTCGGGCATGATGGTTACATCTATTTTATCGCAGTGGCCTGCCATTGCCTCGTCTATAGAGTTATCGACTATCTCATAAACAAGATGGTGAAGTCCCCTGATAGAGGTTGTACCGATGTACATACCCGGGCGTTTTCTTACAGCTTCGAGACCCTCCAGAACCTGTATCTGGTTTTCGTCGTAAGCATTGGTAGTCATGTTTTCCGTAATGTTTTCTGCCATTTTTAACTCCGTTTCTGTAGAAGCTGCTTTTCTTTAGAGAAAAACAGCAAAAGAACTGTTTGAAAGGATAATGCTAAGTTAAGGGTATCTGCGCTCTTCCCTCAAGAGTCTTTGAAGAGAGATGAGAAAAGATGACCCTTTCTTTTTTATTTTTATCACTTGTGAGAATAAAGGATTTTGGGAGGTCATATCCTGCGCTCATTGTTATACCGTCCTTTTCGGCGCGGCGGAGAAATTTTTTCGTAGACTCCGGAGTGACCTTTGTATCAATATCAAAAATTCCTATTATATCCTTTTTTCTGATGACTGTATTTGAGCCTGCATGCAAGAACATTTTTTCATTTTTCCGCTACCTTCGGTAGCGGTCTCATTTCCTTCTTTTTCCCTCCATCTGCTTTATGCAGATGGGGGTAAGATAACAAAAATTATTATCTTTCAATTATAGCTTTCTTCCCTCTGAGGCATAATGCCTCAGAGGAGCGTTATATATTTCTTTTCGCCGCGTAGCGGCGAGAAAATTTTGAAAATTGAGTTTTTTTCGCTTATCTTCCGTTCATTCTGAGGGGCATTACAAACAGCTTGTATTTCACAGGTCTGTTTTCCTCTGTTTCCTCGCTGTCACCGCTTTCGATACATATCCCCATAAGAGATCCGTTCATATTAAATTTGACGGTCTCGCATTCGTCGCTTGCCTTCAGGGCATCGAGAAGGAAGCGGCACTTAAAGGCGATGACCAAGGGCTCTCCGGTCATTGCGATAGGAAGCTCCTCATAAACGCTTCCTCCGGTGGATGCAGAGGATATCTTCAAAAGGTCATCCTCAAATTCCATTTTGATATAGGTTTTTGAAGAGCTGCCACCCAGCTTATCCTCAGTGACGAGAGAAGCTCTTTCAACTGCGCCTGTCATCAGATCTGTATTTATGTATGCGGTCTTTTCAAATACTTCGGGTATTATCCTTTTATAATTCAGATACTCACCGTCAATAAGTCTTGAAAAATATGTATAATCTCCCACCTTGAAGATACAGTGCTTTCTTGCTACGGAGATAGTAATATCGTCCTCACTGTCATGTATCATTTTCATTATCTCAAGAAGTATCTTGCCGGGAACAATAAAGGAAGCTTCGGGAGCATCGTCGCCGATCTCGTATTCAGCATAACCGAGACGGTTACCGTCGCAGCCTACGCATTTAAGCTTTCCTTCCTCAACGGAGAAATAAACGCCTGAAAAAATAGGCTTCTGAGCATTCTGATCTATAGCAAAAGCAGTTTTAGAGATCAGACTTCTGAAAATATACTGAGGAATAGTATAATTCTTATCTCCGGAAAGGAGGGGAAGGCTGGGATAATTATCACCGGGTATGGAGCCAATCTCAAAGAAGCTGGCACCGCCTGTGATCTTTGCACGGTTTTTATCATCTATGTCGATAGTGATATCGCCTGCAGGCATACTTCTGACTATTTGAAGAATGTTCTGGCTGTTAATAATGAAGCTTCCGTCTGTAGCGGAGATAGTCTCTACGCAGGTGCGCATACCCT
>SVQJ01000140.1 GCA_015065395.1 Oscillospiraceae bacterium | reverse complement strand
CTTGATTACGACGCACTCATAAAAAAACTTGGACCGTGGATATTTATTGCATCCTTGATCCTTATGATCGCCGTTGTTCTGTTCGGCGAGGGTGAACAGGGTAATAAGAACTGGCTGCGTATTCCGGGTGTTCCCTTTGACATTCAACCTTCGGAATATGTTAAGTTTCTGTTTATAATAACCTTCGCATCACATATAAAGCGTGTGAAAGAAAACATAAACCATATAAAGAACGTACTTGCTTTGGGTGTTCATGCCGGTATAATCTGCGGTCTCGTTCTTATGACCGGTGACCTTGGTTCCACTCTTGTTTATTTCTGTATCGTTGCAGTAATGCTGTTGGTGGGTGGGCTTTCCATTTGGTATTTCATAGGTGCGGCGGCACTCCTGGTAATCGCCTCCCCGATCCTATGGAACTCTCTCACGGAGCTTCGTCAGCAAAGGATAATCTGCGGCTTTGATCCTGAAAGCGATCCCCTGGGTTACGGTTTTCAAGCTCTTGCTTCAAGAAGGGCGATCGCCGCCGGCGGATTTTTGGGAAGCGGCTTTCTCGGCGGAAGAGTTTACGTGGGCATACACTCAAATTTTGCAGATTTTATATTTGCGACCTTAGCTGAAAAATTCGGCTTTTTCGGATGCTTCGCATACATGGCTCTAATGGGTGTTCTTATTTTCCGTTTGCTGTGGATAGCACGAATAGCAAGAAAGGACTACGGTGCTTATATGTGCATCGGCGTTGTTGCAATACTTGTTTTCCAAACCCTGGAAAATATCGGTATGTGCCTTGCCATGCTCCCGGTAATCGGCATCACTCTTCCCTTTTTAAGCTACGGCGGTTCTTCCGTCCTTGCCATGTATATGCTTATCGGTCTAATTCAAAGCATTAAAAGCCATAATCAAAAGTATTTCTTTGAAAGAGAAAAAGCGTGAAAAATTCAAAAAAATCCCAAAAACAGTAAAAAAATATATTGAAATGCTTATTACTTAGTGATATAATATGTAAGTAATAGCACTTGCTGTTGCACCCTATATTTTATTGACTTTCTGTCAAAAGGAGTGTTCTGCTATGAGTCGTATGGTTGGTACCGTATCCAGAGGTCTTCGTGCCCTATTATCAGAAATGGTGATAATATCGTTGATATCGTTACCGATTCAGTTCTTGAGGCTTCCAAGGATGCAGGTTTTGAATTCAACGACCGTGATATAGTTGCTATGACCGAGGCCATCGTTGCCCGTGCACAGGGTAACTACGCTACAGTTACCGATATTGCTGAGGATGTTCGTGCAAAATTCGGCGGAGAAACCGTGGGCGTTATATTCCCCATTCTCAGCCGTAACCGTTTTGCTATCTGCCTCCGCGGTATCGCTAAGGGCGCAAAAAAGATCGTCCTTATGCTCTCTTATCCCTCAGACGAGGTGGGCAATCATCTCGTAAGTCTTGATAAGCTGGACGAAAAGGGCGTTAATCCCCACACCGACGTTCTCTCTCTCGAGAAATACCGTGAGCTCTTTGGCTATGAGAAGCATCGCTTCACAGGTATTGACTATGTTGAGTACTACGAGCAGCTCATCACAGATTGCGGAGCTGAATGCGAAATAATTTTTGCGAACGATGCAAGAGCTATTCTTAACTATACAAAGAACGTTCTATGCTGTGATATTCATTCAAGAGCACGCTCCAAGAGACTTCTTAAGGCTGCCGGTGCAGATATCGTTCTCGGCCTTGATGAGATCCTCACTTCCTCCGTTAACGGAAGCGGATACAACGCAGATTACGGTCTTCTCGGCTCGAACAAAGCTACTGAGGATCAGGTTAAGCTCTTCCCCCGCGATTGTCAGGCAGTTGTTGATGCAATTCAGAAGAAGCTTTACGAGGCAACAGGAAAAACCATCGAGGTCATGGTATACGGCGACGGCGCCTTCAAGGATCCCGTTGGAAAGATCTGGGAGCTTGCAGACCCGGTAGTTGCTCCTGCATACACCAAAGGTCTTGAGGGTACTCCCAATGAGCTTAAGCTGAAATATCTTGCAGATAACGATTTCTCCGATCTTTCCGGTGATGCTCTCAAGGATGCTATCAAGGAAAAGATCCAGGAGAAGGATGACAATCTGGTTGGTAATATGGCAAGCGAGGGTACAACTCCCCGTCAGCTCACCGACCTTATCGGTTCACTCTGCGACCTTACCAGCGGAAGCGGCGACAAGGGTACTCCCATCGTGTTCATCCAGGGATACTTTGATAACTACACTACCGAATAATTTTTTTAACAGCCATACGGTACCCCCGTATGGCTGTCTTTTAAGAGGAATTGAAATGATATGAATTACCACAGCACCATATTGGTAAAGCGGGCGGACGGGAGCGAGGTTGAATGCGATATCCTCGCCGCCTTTGACTGCGAGACCACCGGCAAGAGCTATATAATCTACACCGACAACGAGCTTGACGAAAACGGCAACACCTGTCTCTACGCATCTGTTTTTGATGAAAGCGAAGATGGCTCACGACTTCTGGAAATAGAGAGCGAGGAGGAGTGGCAGATGGTGGATGAGCTTATCGACCGGATGATCGACGCCGCATATAACGCAGAAGAATAACTCAAAGAGCCATGTGAAAGCTTTCACATGGCTCTTTGAAACCGCACACTATTAATTACTGCATATTTATGATATCCTCTTGGGTATATCCGCAGATGTGACTATCCAGGGCAAGATCCGTATGATCATAATCGGGACAGAACTTTTTTATTGTCTCCTCAAGCATGCTTTTTTCCTTATTAGATATATTGGGATCAAGGTAATAAATTGCATACTTTTCGGTTATGGGAAAAGACTCTTTTATCTCGTCAACTACCCTTGGAGGAAGAGTAGGATCGCTGATATCATATAACGTGTAGAACGTCAGAAAACGTTTCAAGGTATTTTCATCAGTTATCTTGCTCATAAACTCCGATTCAAACCTTTCCTTTGTTACCATAACAGGAACCAACGGAACCGAAAGAAATTCATCGCTCATTTCGATAACTCCGTATTCCTCGTACCCTTCAACTACGCCGGGAAGAGAGTGCTCATCATCAGAACCGCTGTTTTCCGCGGCATCTTCTTCTAACTTTACAACTACAGTATTTCCAATGGAAGAAATGACCACTCTTTCTAAAACATCCTCCTGAGTGAAGCCGAAGCAAAGCCAATCCGCCGCAAGATCGCCGTGGGTATACTCGGGACAATATTTATCCATTACACGATCTTGAAGAGTTTGGAGCTCCTTGAAGTTTATTTCGGGCAGGAGAATATATACCAGATGATCGGCATCTCCAATATTGCTGTCAAAAGTTATGGTCTTATCCTCATAAGACCAATCTTTTACGGCATACAGGGAATAGAATGCCAGCAGGAAATCACGGTCAGCTTCGTTATCCACATTAGAGACAATAAGCCTTTCGAAACGCTCTTTGTCAATAATTTTCGGAACGCAATAAAGTTCGCAAAATTCGGGAAGCAGCTCTGCAACAGGCTTAAAATTCAGCGCATTGGTAGTTTCCTCCCCTGTACTCTCATTATTATCTTCTTGGGATTTTCCCTTAACGCAGGAGGCCAAGAAGGAGAAAACCAAGCCAAAAGCAATCAGCAAACAAATAATTCTTTTCATTTATCTAATCCTTTCTTACAGCTCATAAAGAACGGGAACGGCGTTATCGATATTATAGCTGAAGTATTCATCATTTGTCAAATCATAGAAATATGTATGAAGTGCGCGTAGCACTCCGCCGTGGCAAACGACCATTACGGTTTTGTCGCTGTAATTCTCTTTAACCTCATCAAGAAAATTATATACCCTTTGGGCAAGCATCATCATAGACTCGCCGCCGGGATATTTATAAGCAAATTGGCGCTTATTTTGGAGGAAACCGTCGCAAAAGCGGTGCTGTCCCTCATAAATACCGTAATTCTGCTCAATGAGCCGATCATCAATTATAATGGGAGCACCGGTTGTAAGAGCAACTGCCTTGGCGGTGTCCAATGCCCTGATCATAGGAGAGGATATTATAAGATCAATACCAAGATCTCTGCAATTCTCACCAAGAAGCGATGCCTGCGCCACTCCCTGGTCGTTCAAGGGATTATCTGTTCTACCCTGAATCCTGTCGAGTGCATTCCAATCGGTTTTTCCATGGCGCGCCGCGTAAAGCTTCATATAACAACCTCGCATATATGTTTATAAGGAAAGTATATCACAAAAATACTGACAGTTCAACAAAAATGATAAACTTAGTAATTTTGTACATATTTTTATTGAATTTTCTGTAAATCTTTGACGCAAAAAAGGCTTGACTATTGTATTTTCCCATGGTATAATAATCAAGCTTGATACGAAAGCATCTGGGTGTGGCGCAGTTGGGAGCGCGCTACCTTGGGGTGGTAGAGGCCGCTGGTTCAAGTCCAGTCACTCAGACCAGGAAATAGACGAAATGTACAGGTGAGATGGTCGTTTCGTCTATTTTTCTTTTGTTTTTAAGGTTAAATCGGCTGTTTTTCAGGTTATTCTTTGTATACCCTGCCTCTACCCGCGGAGTGCTCCATTAGAAAAAGCCGCTTTTCTAATGACTTTCTAATGGAAATCCGCAGGTTTGAGACAGAAAATGCAGGAAAAATGCAGCCGAAAACAAATTCCCTGCAGAGATCATTTCATTTTATTGAGATGATCTCTATTTTTTTGCTGATCTTGAATTACAGTTTGAATGTTCCAGCAAGTCCATTCCCCATTTTTTCTTTTCTTACTTTGCTGATATGGGTGTAGATATTACCGGTTGTTTCAATGTCGCTGTGACCGAGCCATTCCTGGATATCTTTCAGCTCCCAGCCGGTGTCATA
>SVQJ01000139.1:4323-4902 GCA_015065395.1 Oscillospiraceae bacterium | reverse complement strand
TCTTTTAATCTTTCCTCCTACGGGGGCATCGTGCGCCTTTCAAAACGAATAATCTGCGGTACACTGATTTTTGAGCTTGCCGGTGCCGTGGCTTTGGCTTTACGGTTTATTCCGATGTTTGGTCTGAAGGACGGGGCATGGAAGTCCGTTTTCACATCGGTTTCTGCTTTTTGTAATGCGGGATTTGATCTGATGGGTAAAAAAACGGGACCTTTTTCAAGTCTTGAGGGCTTTTATTCGGATCCTGTGATAAATATTACCGTCATGGCGCTTATAATTGTTGGCGGTATCGGTTTTGTTGTGTGGGATGATTTGTACAAGCTTATAAAGGAAAAGAAAAAGCTTTCTGTATATACGAAGATTGTTCTTTCAGCGACTGTTTTGCTTTTGCTTTTCGGTGCAGTGAGTTTTGCATTCTTTGAGTGGAACAACGAAGCTACTATCGGTAATATGGGTACTCAGGACAAGGTGTTAGCAGCTCTTTTTCAATCTGTAACAGCAAGAACTGCCGGATTCAATACCGTGAATCTCAGCGGTATGGCATCTGCATCAAAGCTTGTGTTCATTCTGCTTATGTTT
>SVQJ01000139.1:0-4313 GCA_015065395.1 Oscillospiraceae bacterium | reverse complement strand
CTCGGGATCAACTGCCGGCGGTGTCAAGGTCGGAACCTTTGCCATCGTTTTTGTCAGTGTTCTTCACGTTCTGAAGGGCAGAGCGGATGTTGTCATGTTTCGCAGAAGAATTGCTGAGAATAATGTTTTGCGTGCATTTGCAATAATTGTTCTGCAGTTTTGCGTAACCATTATCGGCGGAGTGATTATTATGAGCTGTGGTGCAGGAGTGATGGATTCCATGTTTGAGGCCTTTTCCGCATCAGGAACGGTGGGTGTTTCGCTTTCACTCACAGCATCTATGAATCTTGCGGGGAAAATTACGACAATGTTGCTTATGTACTTTGGCAGGGTAGGTATACTGACTGTTTCCTATGCTATTATGTCCAGGCTCACAGAGAGTAAAAAGGAATTCAAAAATGCTGAAGCCAACGTAATGGTCGGCTGATCGAAAGGAAAGACAAAAATATGAAAAGCTTTTGTATTATAGGTTTGGGAAGCTTCGGACGAACCCTTGCTGAAAAGCTCGCCCGTGCAGGCCACCAGGTTATGGTTATCGATGAGGATACGCAAAAGGTCAATCTTCTTTCGGATTTGGTTACGGATGCTGTTATTGGAGATCCGACCAATGAAAATGTTCTCAAGGATTGCGGTGTTCGCAATTACGATTGCTGTATAAACTGTTTTTATGAAAACCTCAATGACAGTGTTCTTGTTACCGTGATCTTAAAGGAGCTTGGAGTTAAGGAGGTAATCGCAAGAGCGGGAAATCAGCGGCACAAAAACGTTCTTGAGAAGCTTGGAGCGGATATGGTTGTGTTCCCGGAGCAGGATATGGGAGAAAAACTTGCCGATACTCTTATGCGCAAGAATGTGCTGGATTATTTTGAGCTTCACAACGAATATGCGATGGCTGAGGTGAAGGTGCCTGAAAAATGGATCGGAAAGAACCTTATCCAGCTTGATATGAGAAAGAAGTACAGTCTTTCGGCTATTTCTGTTTGCAAGGCGGACGGAACGGTTATTCTTCCTCCTGTGCCGGATGCTTTGTTTGAAGTCGGAGACGTGATTAGTGTTATCGGAAGAATTGAAGATGTAGACCGTATCGCGGAGAAAAACTGAAGAGGTCTTATACTGTTGGTGAAATAATTAGTTTGAAAGAAAACGCTGTGCATTTTTGTAGCACGGCGTTTTTTGCGAGCGGTGATTTTATTCTCTGTTTACATAAAATATTCCGGGTTGCAAATAATAACCGTGAATACTTTTGAAAATGGAGCGGTTATGGATAATAAAGAAGTTTTAGGGTCGGATTTTTCTGCAAACGTTGCGGTTATGGACAAAATTCTCAGGTGTGATGAAAATTTTGATCTGATAAAAAGAACTTTAACAATAAATGATATTAATTGCGTTATGTATTATGTGGACGGGTTTATAAAGGCCGAATCCATGCAAAAACTGATGATGCATCTGTTTACTGTTAAAGACTTCGGCGATGGAAGCACTCAGGCGGCACGAAAATTTGCAGATAGCTCACTTCCCGCGGTGGAGGTTGATGTTTCTAACAGCATAGACGGTCTTACGGTTGCAGTCCTTTCCGGGTGTACTGCATTTTTGTGTGAAGGATTTGGAGCAAATGCACTTGTGATCGATATGCGAACGTATCCCGCAAGAACCACCTCAGAACCGGAAAATGACCGAGTAATGCGCGGAAGCCGTGACGGATTTGTGGAAACTATGATATTCAATACCGCTATGATACGCCGCCGTATCCGCGACCCGCGATTAACCGTTAAATATTTGTCTGCAGGAACGCAAACGAGAACTGATATGGCTCTTTGTTATATCGAGGGTATGGCTGACGGAAATTATGTTAAAGAGCTTTCGGAAAGGATCAAAAATCTTAATTGTGATTCTCTTGTTATGGGTCACAGAAGTGTGGCTGAGTCCTTGATAAAGCAAAGGTGGTATAATCCATTTCCTAAGATCAGAACCACGGAACGGCCCGATGCAGTTGCCGCGACTATCCTTGAAGGGGGCGTGTGCCTCGTTTGTGATAACAGCCCCGAGGTAATGCTTTTTCCTACGTCGATCTTTGATTTTCTTCAGGAAACGGATGATTATTATTTCCCTCCGCTGACAGGAACTTATCTTCGAATTATCCGCCATATCGTGTTTTGGATGACGGTGCTGATAACACCGGTATGGTATTTGCTTTTGATGTATGCGGATTTGTTGCCCGGATGGATGGATTTTGTTATCCCGAAGGAGCCCGGACAGCTTCCCATAATTGTTCAGCTTTTTCTCACTGAGTTTGTGCTGGATGGCTTGAAGCTTGCATCTCTCAATACTCCCAGCACTCTTTCCAATTCTTTGTCGGTAGTCGGCGGCCTTTTGCTCGGTGATTTTGCCGTGCAGGTCGGGTGGCTTTGTCCCGATGTGATTCTTTATATGGCCTTCGTTGCTATTACAAACTTTACTCAGTCGTCTTATGAGCTGGGATATGCTTTCAAATATATGAGAATGCTGACTTTGCTTTTAACTGCACTTTTCGGTATTTGGGGACTTATAGGTGGGATCGTTATAACGATAACTCTTGTAGCGACAAATAAAACAGCTAATGGAAAACGAAACTATCTTTATCCGCTTATACCGTTTAACGGCAGGGCACTTGCAAGATTGTTTTTCAGATTGAAAAAAAGAAAGTAACTGATTTTTTGTAATTTAGGAGCTTGCTTTGGCGCGATTAATGCGCCAAGGCAAGCTTTGTACTTTTCAAAAGCCTAAAACTGCAAATATAAATTTATGGAAGATATTGAAATGACGAAAAAAAGATGATATAATATAGTGAATTTTTGTGTTATATCGGAGATGGCTATGAAAAAATATCTTGCTATTGATCTTGGTGCGTCCAGCGGCAGAGGAATTCTCGGTAAAATTGAGAACGGAAAACTTTCTCTTGAAGAAGTGCATCGCTTTTCCAATGATCCTGTTGAAACTCAGTCCGGTTTCTTTTGGGATACCCTCAGACTTCTTTTTGAGATAAAGGCTGCAATTCTTAAATGCTCCCTCGGCGAAGGGGTCGATACAATAGGTATCGATACCTGGGGAGTTGACTATGCTTACATAGATGCGACAGGTGCGATGATGGCTCCTTCTTATCAGTACAGGGACAGCCGAACTGCTCCGATGATGGATAAGGTATATTCGATCATCCCTTATTCCGATCTTTATAAAATTACAGGTATTGAGTCTATGAGCTTTAATACTGTTTTCCAGATCGCTGATGATCTCAGTCGCCGTCCCTGGCTTTGCGAGAATGCAAAGAATCTGCTTTTAACACCGGACCTTCTTGGCTATCTTCTTACAGGAGTGTGCGCCTCTGAGTATACTATCGCTTCAACTACGGCTCTTATGGATGCTGATAAAAAAGAGTTTTCTAAAGAGCTTTTCAATACATTCGGTATAAAGGAGGAGCTGTTTGCACCCGTAGTTATGCCTGGTAATATTCTCGGAAAGCTCACAGATAAGATCGACGCCGAAACGGGACATAGCGGTGCGGTGGTTGTAAACGTCGGAAGCCACGATACTTCAAGTGCTATTGCGGCAGTACCTGCAACAGATGACGGATTCCTTTTCATTTCCAGCGGAACCTGGTCTCTGATGGGTATTGAATCGGACAAGCCCGTTATAAACGATATAACAAGGAAATATAGCTTTACCAATGAAGGCGGTACCTTCGGCAAGATCAATATTATGAAGAATATTATGGGTCTTTGGCTGATTCAGGAATCCCGCCGTCAGTGGAAGAGAGAAGGAAAGAATTATTCCTTTGATGAAATGTCTGAGGCTGCTCTTGCGAGCGAACCTTTTGCATCCATAATCAATCCCGATGATCCCATGTTCAATGCTGCAGGCGATATGCCCGGTAGAATAAGAGAATACTGTAAGGCTACCGGTCAGAAGATTCCCGAAACTATGGGAGCGGTTGTCCGAGCAATTTTTGAAAGCCTTGCTCTTCGCTATAGGTGGACTGCGGAAAAGCTTTGCGAGATTACCGGTAAGAAATATGACGTTATTAATATCGTTGGCGGCGGAACAAAGGATGAGCTTCTTTGTAAGTTCTGTGCAAACGGTACCGGCAGAAGGGTGGTTGCGGGACCTGTTGAGGCAACTGCTATCGGTAATATTATGGCACAGGCTATTGCTGCTGGAGAGATTTCATCTGTTGAAGAGGGAAGAGAGATCGTTCGAAATTCCTTTGAAACCAAAATCTACGATCCGGACCTTTCACTTTCCGACGGATGGAATCGTGCTTATGAGAGATTTCTTTCTCT
>SVQJ01000007.1 GCA_015065395.1 Oscillospiraceae bacterium | reverse complement strand
CATCGGTGCTATAACAAACGTTGTAAGCGCCATTATGATCGACCCCTCCATCAAGGAGAATATGGGCGTTATCTGGCTTGGAGGCACACAGCTTGATTCCATCCATCTGGGCGAGTTCAATCTGGTTCAGGATTTTCCCGCAGGTCAGATCCTCTTAAACTGCGGTGTCCCCCTTCTTCTCTGCCCTGCATGGAGCATCGTCAGCGTTCTGATTTCAAATATCGAGATCACCCGTTCACTTCTCGGACATAACAGGATCTGCGATTATCTCTTTGAGATCACGGAAAATTGCTGGAAGGCAGCAGGCGAGCGTCCCGACTGGATCAGAACTATATGGGATATTGCAGCTCCCGCCATCATCGATTGCCCCGAATGTGCAGAGATCGAGGTCATCCCTGCTCCCATCTTCACGGATTCCAGAGTATATGCCTTTGATTCCACCCGTCACAAAATGCTTTATCTTAAGTCTATCAACCGTGATATGGTCTTTGATGCAACACTCAATATCCTTTTCAATCACAAGGATAAATAATCGAAAAGCAGCAAAGTCCTCAAATGAAACATAAGCTAAAAAAGTCTTGTAAAAGCAATTTCAGCTTCTACAAGACTTTTTTATTTGTCAAATTACAGTTTCATAAAAAATCGGTCGCTTTTTCTGAAAAGCTCTGCAAAAAGCTTTAAGAATGAGCCTTTCTTCATTTCAAAAGTCTGACGGAGTTTGTGACGCAAAGAATGCATACCCCAACATCCGCAACGATCGCCGCCCACATTCCCACAAGGTTTAGCGCGGCGAGCAAAAGCACCGCAAGCTTTACCCCCAGAGATATGATTATGTTTGCTTTGACCGTGCGAACCGTTCTCTTTGAAAGAGAGTGTGCATAAGAGAGCTTTTCAAGATCCCGGCTCATAAGCACAATATCGCCGCTTTCGATCGCAGCTCCGCTCCCCAAAACTCCCATGGCCACACCCACATCTGCACGCGCAAGAGAGGGAGAATCGTTTATACCGTCGCCGACATACATTACGGTTCCCTGACGGCAAAGCTCTTCGATCTTCCCGTATTTATCTTCGGGAAGAAGCTGAGAATAGACCTCATCCATCTTAAGAGCTGCACCAACGTTTTCGGCAACTGTAGAATTATCACCCGTAAGCATGATGCATTTCTCGATTCCCTGCTTTTTCAGCTTTTCCAGCGCAATACCTGCGGTGGGCTTTATCACATCCTCAAAATATATCCTTCCAAGATACATTTCGTCACAAATAACATCAACAGCCGTTCCGATAACACCTTTTTCAGGACGGATCACCTTTATTTCTCTTCCGTCCTCAAGAATTGCAAAAACTCCCGTTCCCGATATTTCCTTAGATTCAACGGCAGTATATTTATTTTCTGCAACTGCCAAAATTGCTTTTGCTATCGGGTGGGATGAATTCTCCTCTGCCGCCCGTGCTAAGGACAAAAGCTCATTTTTGTCATATCCGCCTTCAACATCGGTCACCATTAGCTCACCCTCGGTAAGAGTTCCTGTTTTATCGAAAACAGCATTTTTCACCCTTGCAAGGCTGTCAATATACGTGCTTCCCTTTACAAGGATACCGTTTTTCGATGCATTGCCCAGACCGCAGAAATACCCGAGAGGCACGGATATGACAAGGGCGCAGGGGCAGGAAATAACGAGCATCGTCAGCGCACGCAAGCTCCATTCAATAAACGCATCTCCAAAGGATTGTATCCGAAGCGCCCACAAAAGTGAAGGCACACCGAAAGCTACCGTGATAGCAAGAAGACACACAAGGGGAGTATAAACCTTTGCAAATCGGGTGATAAACGCCTCAGACCTGGTCTTTCTGTCGCTTGCAGTTTCAGCAAGACGAAGTATCCTTCCTGCGGCGCTGTCCTCCGTTGCGGCATCTACTCTGCAAACAACAACTCCCGTTTGATTTATACAGCCCGAAAACAGCTTATCCCCAACAGAGAGATCCCGCGGCACACTCTCACCGGTAACAGGAGAGGTATCCACAGCGGTCTCTCCCGTTTCAATTATGCAATCCACGGGAATGCGCTCGCCGGGCTTTATACGAATGATATCACCGATCTGCAATTCCGAAGGCGCTACAGTCCTCTCTTCTCCCGAAACTACGAGATTTGCATAATCGGGGCAAAGAGCAGAAAGAGAGCTTATTGCACGGCGGGACTTGCCCACTGCAATAGACTGAAACAGCTCTCCCACTTGATAAAGCACCATGACCGCTGCACATTCAGCGTATTCACCGAGAAGCACCGCCCCAACGGCGGCAATGGTCATAAGAGTATTCTCATCAAAAAAATTACCGGATAGTATTCCTCTCGCCGCCCTTGTTACGCACATTATCCCGGCACACACCCCGGCACCGATAAAGCATAGCGCAGAAGGAAGAGGAAGATGAAATAGGTGAAGTACCGCTGCGGCAAAAAACAGCCCGCCTCCGCTTACAATAGACAAAAGTCTTTTTTTCTGACCTCTGTTAAGCCTGAATTTTACCATTTTGATCTCCGCTTCAGATCTCCTCTATCTCACAGTCAGGCTCCACACGGCGCACAGCCTTAGCTGCCTTTTTCATGATCTTCGGAAAATCCTCTTCATCAGCTTCAATGGTGAGTTTCAATACGAGAAAATCAACCCTTGCCATCTTTACGCCGTCAATAGCGGCAATAGCGTCCTGCACCTTTCCTGCACAAACAGGACAGTCGATCTCTGAAAGTCTGAATGTTTTTATCATGATATTATCTCCTTTTGTATTATTCATTGATATGCTCTGCACCGCATTCTATGATACGGCGCACGTGTTCATCCGCAAGGCAGTAGTATACGGTCTTTCCGTCACGACGATAGCGTACAAGACGGGCCCCCTTTAATATACGCAGCTGATGAGAGACTGCAGACTGGGAAACTCCCAAAAGCTCGGAAAGATGCTGAACACACATCTCCCCTTCAAAAAGAATATATAAAAGCTTGACCCTGGTGGTATCACCGAAGATCTTATAAAGCTCCGCAAGGTCATAAAGCATCTCATCATCGGGAAGAGCTGCCTTCACCCCTTCAAAATCGTCCTTATGTATTTCATCCATACCTTCACCTCCAAACGCATGAATAACTGTTCATGTGTTCATTATATCTCCGCTTTCTGCAGTTGTCAACACTTTTTCGCTTTTTGGTGCGGTTCAAATTACATCACAAAAGAAGAAGCGGTCGCTTTTTTGAAAAAAAGCTCTGCAAAAAACTTTAAGTATGGGTTTAGCTGAATCTTGCAAGGCGAAAGGCAGCGCCAAAGCAGTCCTTGCTTTGGCTTGGGCACATGCGGTGGCCTAACCTAAAAAGAGGAAGGTTCACAAAAATGAGCTCGTTCATTTTTGTGAACCTTCCTCTTTTTAGGGACTTTTTGCCTTTTCGCTATCGTTGTCTTCTTAAAGTTCCTTTGGTTCTTTCCTTTCAAGGAAAGAACGGGAAAACGCATATCCACCCGTAAAGAAACGGTTGGACAGGCAAAAAAACTTGCAGGAGCTTTGGCACAAGCCCTTGCAAGTTTTTTCTTCATTACGATCACCAATATATCGTGAGAACAAGTCCGTTTGCACCGGAAAGATAGTAAACAGAGCCCGCGCCTGAGGAAACAGAATCTATATCAAATATTCGCGACTCGCCCAAGAGCTCATTTTGTGCCTTCATCAGCTCATCATCGCTTTCAAATTTCAAGGAAACGCTCCTTTCTCGGCTATGATCCTCTATTATCCTTTCAACAGCCCTGAAGGAATACTCTCCCACATAGAGACCGTTGTATACAAAATAATTATATTCATCAGCAGTACACAAAGGCACGAGCTCATCAGCATCGATCTCATGAGTAAGAAGAAGCTCCTCCGTGGTTATGAGGAAATAATCATAGACGAGATTATCCCTTCCGTCATCGGTTACGGGATCATCCCAGGTAACGTCTATGTAATAATTCTCACCGTCTATCTTTACGATATTCCACTGATGGCTCTCACCGTTCATTCCTGTTCCGGAGACTCTTTTGCATTCGATACAAAGCTTGTTCATTATGTGCTGGAATGCAGAGGAATAACCTGAGCATACTGCCTCTCCCTCAACGAGGCATCCGTATGCGGTTGCCTCGCGATGAAGGATATTGTCTGAAGAGGAGCTTCCGATGAGCGCAGCCGCCTCTTTGTCATAATCCGTGCTCTCAATAATGGTATCGTGAACGAAAAGCACCCTTTCATAGTCTGATGAAAGCTGTTTTGCCTCTTTAACGATATCACCGGCAATGCGGTGAAATTCATCGGCATAGCCTCTTTCCACCTCATCCATCTCATCAAGGGTGATCGGAGAAAATGCAACCTTTGACACAGCTCCCTTGGTCTCTGTCAGACTTTCATATCCGTTTCCCAGCCAGAAAAACTCAGGATGGGCTTCGATTATACTGTCATAGACCTGAACCACAAGCTCTTCATCAGCATTTTCAAAAACAAAATCCGTTTTGAATCGGGGAATGTTATCCATGAAATACTCGTATATCTCTGTTTCGTTCATCCTTTCGGGAGCATTTCCCATTGACATCGAGCCGAAAACATCGTCTATAAAATCGTTGACAAAGCAGCCTGAAAAAGAGAAAAGCACAGAAACGATCAAAAGCGCACAGATCACAGATTTGAATGCCCTCATAAATACCTCACGAACGGATATATTATACAGTATTTTACACCTTATCCAACCGCTTGTCAACACGGTATTATAATTGTATTTGGCGGTAAGTTTTTAATGCAAATACTTGAAATCATAATAGTATTTTGATATAATATATATAACTATATCGGCAGTGCAGCCGATAAATTATTAAGGAGGTTCATTATGAACGCAATTAAAAAGTACATTGCGGAATTTATCGGTACTTTCGTGCTGGTTCTTTTCGCCTGCGGAACCGCTTGCGCAGTTGGCTGTGACGCTGTTCTCGGCTCCGGCTATCTTTTGACAGCCCTTGCATTCGGTCTCGTTATCGTTGCCATGGCATATTCCATCGGCAATGTTTCCGGATGCCATATCAACCCCGCAGTATCCATAGCAATGCTTGTGAGCGGTAAGATGACCGTTAAGGACTTCATCGGATACGTTATCGCTCAGTTTTTGGGCGCAATCGCAGGTGCTGCAATGCTCCTCGTTATTTTCGGTAAGAATTGCGGCTTCGGCGCAAACGGTCTCTACAAGGATGATATCATTCGTTCCCTTATCATCGAGATCATCCTTACCTTCGTATTCGTTATCGCTATTCTCGGCGTAACGTCCAAGATCGAAAACGGCGCGGTTGCAGGCATCGTTATCGGTCTCTCCCTCGTTCTCGTTCACCTCTTTGGCATCGCCCTCACCGGCACCAGCGTAAACCCTGCCCGCTCCTTCGGTCCCGCTCTCTTCGCAGGCGGAGCAGCTCTTTCCAATGTTTGGGTATTCATCGTAGCACCCCTTATCGGCGGCGTTCTCGCGGCACTCGTTTATAAATTCCTTACATCCGAGAAGGAATAATTCATATTAAAAACAAAAAGGCAAGGATTAATTATGGAAAACAAAAAGCTTAAGATCGGTATCGTCGGCTGCGGCGGTATCATGAGATGGTCTCACCTTCCTGCATACAAGAACGTGAGCGACAGAGTTGAGATCGTTGCTATCTGCGATATCATCCCCTCCAAAATGGATGAGGTTACAGATCTTGCGCATAATTATCACAACACTGATGTTATCGACAATGCTGCACGCTATACCGATTTTGAAGAATTCGTAAAGCACCCCGGCATGGAGGCTATCGATATCTGTACCCCCAACTACCTCCACTCCGTTTTTGCCTGCAAGGCACTGGAGCTCGGTATGCACGTATTCTGCGAGAAGCCCGATGCGGTTAGCGTTGAGGAAGCTCTCAAAATGAAGAAGGCCAGCGAGGATGCAGGCAAGGTGCTCATGATCATGAGAAACAACCGCCACACCTCCTCCTCCAAAAAGGTTAAGAGACTTGCTGACGCGGGCGAGTTCGGCGATATCTATTGCGGACGCTGCGGATGGATCCGCCGCCGCGGTATCCCCGGCAAGGGCGGCTGGTTCACCACCAAGGAGCAGTCCGGCGGCGGTCCCCTTATCGACCTTGGCGTTCACATGATCGACCTTGCGATCTATATCATGGGTAACCCCACTCCCGTTGCTGTTTCCGGCTCTATCTTTACAAAGTTTGCCGATAACGAGGGCGATGCTTCCAGTGAGCACGCAAGATTCGGCGAGGTTAAGGCAGACGGTACGTTCGACGTTGAAGACCTTGCAATGGGCTTCATCAAATTCGATAACGGCGCTTGCCTCCAGATCGAGTTCTCATGGGCATCCAATATCGAAGATCATGACCTGAACTTCGTTGAGCTTCGCGGCTCCAAGGCAGGCCTTAAGTGGACCCAGAGCGGTACCTCCTCCAAGATCCTCACCGAGGTTTACGGAAAGCTTATCGACGTTGACGTTACGGTTCAGGACGGCGTTCCCGGCCACGAGAACAACCTCCGCCACTTCCTCGATGTTGTTCTTGACGGTGCAGAGCCCGACTTCGTTCCTCAGCAGGGCGTTAACATGATCAAGATCCTCTCCGCGATCTATGAGTCTGCTGCTACTGGCAAGGAAGTTTCCCTTGTTGACTGATAATGTAACCAACAAAAAAGGCTGTGCTTTTCACAGCCTTTTTTGTTGAGATACAGTCGCTTTTTAAAAACTCAGCAAAAAGCTTTGCTTTAATAAAGGGTGACTGAACATTGGAAGGCAAAAGGCATCGTGCATACCGTGCACGACGGCACCGTAGGTGCCATAACCGCAAAAGAAGAGAGAGCGCCAAAAGAGCAAGCTCTTTTGGCGCTCTCTCTTCTTTTGCGTGCTTTTTTGCCTTTTCGCTATCTTTGTCTTCTTAAAGTTCCTTTGGTTCTTTCCTTTCAAGGAAAGAACAGAAAATCAGCCTTTAAGATTCATTTTCAGTTCCCAAAGCTTTGGAAGAGCGGTTTCAAAATCCACTCCGTACCAGCGGCGTTTTTCATTTTTCACGCTTTTCTCAATGGAAAAGGCAGTGAAATCCGCGGCCAGGCGCAGTGCTGCATCAACCTCAAAGCCCGACGCCATTGCCCCCACCGCCGCGCTTGCAAATACGTCTCCCGAGCCGTGAAGGGGGAAGGATGCTTCCACCTTGTCGGTAAAATATGAAAAATACCGATCCTCTTCCCTATCGTATTTCACGATGCCCAGCTTTCCCTTTTCGGGAGAAACTCCGGTGATCACCACGCTTTTTATTCCTTTATCCGAAAGCCTCTTTGCCATTTTAAGCGCCTCGGAAAGACCGATGTTTTCACAGTACTCCTCACCAAGCAGGCAAAAAGCCTCGGTAAGATTCGGAGAAATGATATCAGCCTTTTTGCAAAGCTCCATCATGTGTCCGGGATAGGATGCTTCAAAACCTGTATAAAGGCGGCCGAAATCTCCCATAACAGGATCAACAAAGATCGTCCTGCCCTCGCCTCCGAAATCCCGGCAAAGCTCTATGGCCGAATCCACCTGCCTGACGGAGGCCAGATAGGCGGTATATATCATGTCAAAATCTATCTTTTCCTTTTTCCACACATGGGTCACGGGAGAAAGGTTGTCCGTCAGATCACAAATCGAAAAATTTTCAAAAGCAGTATGAGTGGAAAGCACCGCCGTAGGCAGCACGGAGCACTCCACGCCCATAGCACTGATTATCGGGATAGCGACGCTGAGCGAGCACTTTCCCACGCAGGATATATCCTGCATCGTTACAATTCTTTTCATATACCAATAACACCCGTGTGCTCGAGAACCGTTTTAACACCGATAAGTATGAGTATGATACCTCCGGCGATCTCCGCACTTTTTTTGTATTTTTCTCCGAACATACCGCCGATCTTAACGCCGGCAGCGCAAAGTAACAGCGTGACGGCGCCGATAATACCGACACCGGCAAAAATATTCATACCATGACCGTTCCCCTCGGACATTGCCATAGCAATACCCACGACGAGAGCATCTATACTTGTGGCAAAAGCAGGCACCACCATATCCCGAGCCTTGACGGAAGCGGTCGCCGCATCCTTTTCACATTCCTCGCAGGCTGTCAGCGCCTCTCTGAGCATATTCAGTCCGATGAGAAGGAGAAGAGCAAAAGCCACCCAATGATCCAACGCCTCTATATAATTCCTGAAACGGCTGCCAAGCAGATATCCAAAAAGCGGCATCGCCGCCTGAAAGGACCCGAACCAAATGCCAACGATCAGAGCATTTTTCAAAAGTATCTTTCTCATGGCAAGTCCCTTGCACACAGATACCGCAAAGGCATCCATGGAAAGCCCCACCGCGTATGCCAGTATTGTTATAATATCCATAAAAACTCCTGCGGCTCACAGCTCAAACCGAAAAACCGCTTCTTTCCAGAAACTCACAAGCAAGCTGCTCTGCACTCTTCAGCTCACCCTCACGGGAATCGGGAATCAGCCTTATAGCATCCCGATACTTTTTGAACCAGGTGATCTGACGCTTTGCATATCTTCTTGTGTTCAGCTTGATAGCTTCGATAGCCGTCTCCAATGCTTCTTCGCCCTCAAAATAAGGAACGAACTCTTTATATCCTATGGCCTGAGCGCAGGGTTTATCACCGGAAAGGTATCCGCTTTTCCAAATATTCATGGCCTCCTCTACCACACCTGCCTTTACCATCAGATCCACCCGCTGTCCGATCCTTGCATAAAGCTTCTCCCTGTCGGCAAAATCGATAACAGCCATAGTCACGTCATAAGGGAGAGGAGCTTCCGTGGAACGCCTGTCCCACTCAGTCTTCGTGATTCCCGTGGAAAGATATATCTCCAGAGCTCGTACCACCCTGCGTACATTGTTTTTGTGAATCGATAAAGCCGCTTCCGGATCCGCCTTGGAAAGCCTTTCATGGAGAGCATCTGCTCCGTGCCTCTCGGCATATTCGCAAAGCTCTGCCCTGAGAGATTCATCCTTTTCGCTTTCGGACATTTCTCCCCTGGCCAGAACGCTGTCCAGATAAAGGCCTGTGCCGCCGCAGAAAACAGGGACCCTTCCCCTTTTTGTTATTTCCTCTATCTTCTCCCTCGCCAGAGCACTGTAATCAGAGCAAGAGAACTCCGATTCGGGAGATATTATACCTATAAGATGATGGGGTACGCCCTGCATCTCCTCCATTGTGGGTGCCGCCGTTCCTATCTCCATACCCTTGTATATCTGCATCGAATCATTGGAGATCACCTCGCCCGAGATCCTCTTTGCGATTTCTATGGCAAGAGACGTCTTGCCGGACGCCGTGGGCCCTGCAACAGCTATGATCTTCGTTTTCATACCCTCACCTCACTCTCTTAACAGTAACTTTCATTTTACATCCTCCTAACTCATTTGTCAACAGCAAGCTTTCACGGTACGGTAAACTTGAATGAGGCGGCAAAATTTTGTTAAATATCAAAAAACCATTTACAATTACATAAATTAGAGTTAAAATAGTAATGTTAGAATATCGGAGCAGAATAAGCTGTCCCGGAGGTATTAAAATTGAAAAAAAATGTTTTTTATAGAATCATAAGCTCAGCTTTGGCATTTATCTGTGTGTTTTCCCTCTTTTCCTGCTCGCCGTTAAAATCCACGAAAAAGGAACGCACCGTTATAATGACGGTGGGAGAATATAAGGTTCCCTACGAGGTTTATTATTATATTTCCAAGAATCTCGAAAGCGAAAAGCTGGACGAGAAAAGTCTTAAAGCAGAAGCCATCGATATGATAAAGGAAATATATGCGGTTTTTTCCCTTGCTGAGGAATACGGCATTTCCTTTGATGATAAATACATAAAGGCGAACGCAGATAAGGCCGCAGAACAGGCTATTGAAGCCTGCGGCGGTGAAAAGGAATATGCAAACGAGCTTGATAAAAGCTATCTCAACGACAGCACATACCGATTCCTGGAGCGTCACAATCTTACCGCAGAATCACTCCTGCTGAAGATAAAGGACTCAAAGGAATATGCTATGGACAGAAAGGCTAAGCTCGCTTTCGCAAACAGCGATGAGCTTATTCGCATAAAGCAGATCCTTATCACAGGTGAGGGCGGTACCGCCGGCGTGGATGATACCTATTATCTCACCAACGTGGAGCATACCGACGAGCAGGCTCTTGCCATTGCCGAGGAGGCTCACAAAAAAGCCCTCGCAGGAGAGGACTTTGATAAGCTCGTCAGCGAATACGGCGAATCCCTTTTCATGTTCAATAATACTGACGGCTATTATCTTTGCCGCGGTATGTGGGATAAGGAAGCTGAGGACGCCGCCTTTGCCCTGGAGATCGGAGAGATCAGCCCCGTTATCAAAACAGACGGCGGCTACAGTGTTCTTTTAAGATGTGAAAAAAGCGATGAATATATACTGAATAATCTTGATGAGATCACAGAGGATTATTACAAAGCCCTCTATAAGCTGCTTATCGAAGAACGCAAAGGCGAGCTTGAGGTTAAAACAAACAGCGCATACGATAAATACGTTGGCTGATAACTGATTTTTCACGGAGGCTGTGTCTTGAAAAGATACCGTAATTACAAAGCTAAAAAGCTTAAATTGCCGAGAAGAATAATCTTCTTTGTCATCATTGGAGTTGCCATAACCGTTTTCACGGTTATCCTTGGAAATATTCTCCGTGATAAGCTCGAAAAAGCCGATATAGACACATCCGAGATCCTTTCAGAGCCCGAGCAAAAGCCGAATCAGGATCAACAGAATAATAAGGAGGAGGAAAGCGCCTCTCACAACAAAGACCTTGCTAAGGTTTTGGCAGGATGCATGGATCTCACCTTGGGAGAGGACAAAACTGCGCCTGATGCTTATTCTGTTATCGAGGGCATCAAAAACGACGGTTATAACGCCGTAAGCTTTTGCGTTTTTGATGAAGGAGGAAAAATAGCTTATGCATCCCCCGCCCTTGAGGAGTATACAAGGCTCCCCTCATCGGAAAAGCTTATTCCTTATGACACCCTCCGCAGCGCAATAGAAAAAGCCCGCAATTCAGGGCTTCGCTCTTCAGCTGTATTCACCGTTTCCGAAAGCAGCACCGATGAGCTTATTATACGTGAGCTCTGCTCCATCGGCTTTGACGAGATCGTTATAAGAGGATTTGAAAAGCATACCCGGCTTGATAATGAGCTGGTCTCTCAGATAAACGGCTATATCCTCTCGGTAAGAGAGATCGCACAGGATAGGATCGATATAGGCATCTGTTTTGAAAAGGAGCTTTATATGACCCCCTCAAATGCTCCGTATATCGAAAAAATATATGATAAGGCAAACTTCCTTGCTATTGATTTTTCCCTGATCTCGCCGGAGGACGCCTCTGCTGCCTGTGCAGACCTGCAGGGCAGCTTCAGCGCATATCTGATGCGTCCTCTTATTAAATGGGGCGATGAGGAAAGCTCCGCATCACTCAAGGAAGCTTTGGCAAATTGCCAGATCACCGCATTGCAATATATTTTTGTGCCGAATATACTCCAGGATACAGAATAAATCACCAATGAATAAAAAACTGATAAATGTATTTTACAATAGTTTTCCCGCTGTTATAAGCACAAGAAACTCGTACATTGCCGCGGCAAACCCCGCGGCAATTTCGCGCATAGAGCATTTTTCCGAGGGCCAATATCTGTTTGATATCATGGAGCCTTCCGACGTGCTGAAATTCCAGGCCTGCTTTGAGGCAGCACCCTTCTCTGCCCCGTTTTCCTTTCCGCTCTGCGGATTTTACGGATATAAATGGGCAACGGCTGTTTTTGAGCTGATAATGGGCAGAAGGTTTGCGATTGTTTTTCTTTCCCGTGAGAAAGAAGCTGATATGCTTAAATTCACCGATGCAGTAAATGCAGTAAACTCCGCCGAGCCTCTTTCTACGGACAGCATATCCGCTGAGTTTTTAAGTCTCTTGCTGGGCATTCCGGAAATAATCTTTGATCCGGCAGATAAAACTGGACTGTTTGATATACATAAGATCTTTTTCGAAATAGTCAACCGTCTGTATGGAAAGAATGATCGTTTTGCCTGCAAGATACGTGTTGTTGAAAACGAAGGGATGAAAGAAAGCTCCCCTCTTCTCTCCCTTATGCCCTTGCAAAACTTTATCGGAGCGGTCTTACTCATACTATGGGGAATTCGTGATATCAGCACCGACAGAAACATAAACGTAAAACTGTGCCGTTTCGGAAGCGATACGGAGCTTCGCTTCAGCGTGAATACGTATAATCTCACAAGTGGCATCAGAAATCTTGAAGAGCTCATGGAGGCTTTCCCCTCTTCAACCTCCTTTTTCAGCATTGCCGACTATATCGCAGGCATTTCCCAAAGCTCTGTCAGCGTTTTGTGCGATAAGGAAAATAATCTTTTGACACTATCACTGATAATCGGCAGCAGAGAGTTTGACGACGTTGATTTCAAAAGCCGTGATCCTCTTAAATACTTTAACAGCGATTACTGCTTTGTTGCAGACAAAATAGAGAAGCTTTTTCTTAAATACAGAGAAGAAGAGCAAGCATAAGCACCGTATCCATTCCCTCGCGGCTGGAATCCCCTGCAAGAAGCACCATCAATGCTATCAAAAGGACCTCCTCCGACCCAAGGCTTCTTATGAGGGAGGAAAGCACTCCCTCCCTCTTTTTCTCTTCACATAAAGCCCTTTTATCCTTTTTCTCCTCATCGGGGCATTCTGTACATTGCCCTTCACGAGCACAGTCACAGTCGTCCTCAGAGACGGCCTCGGCCCGCTCTGCAGAGCTTTCGGCGAGCTCCTCAGCCTTTTCTTCATAAGGACAAACGAGCTGCTCCGAGCTCTGCCCTCTCCTCTTTCTTCCGTGAGAGGACATCGGCTGTTCACCGTACATGGGAAAAGCATCATCCCTGCCGTCGCTCCGTCGTCTGAAACGGCTCCCGTCATATCCGGGGGGAGGGGTCAGCGGATAATCTCTGTCTGTCAAGCCCTTGTTTTTTGAATACATATTATGACCCTCCGTTTTTCTCATTGCTGTTTAGTATATTCAAAACCCCGGTCAGTCCCTCAAGCTGAATAAGCCCGTCTATCAACGCTCGCCTTCTGCTTGAAAGATAGGGCTTCAAAGCAAACAGCAGAGCCTTGCGCTGTGAGTCGCTTTTCTTTTTTGGATCATTGGCCCTTTCTTCGCTTTGTTCGGCTTTCGGCGCAAGCATACCCGTATTCCGGATGCCGCTCATCACCTTTGGAAGAAGAGCCAGAAGATCCTTTGGCACTGCATCGTTTTTTGCTTCACTCTCAACGGGTGTAACGCCGCTTTCGCTGCCATCCTCCCCTGCCTGCTGAGCATTCGAGCTGACTATGGAGGACATTATCTCGCCGATCTTTGGGTTTTGCAAAAGAGAATTCAGCATTTCGGAAAAATTATTATCGTTTTCCATGTTCTCCATATCCACCGCCGATCATTTTCCCTGCTTTTTCATGGACTGCAATATCTCCGTCGCTCGGCTTATATCGCTGTCCGTCATGCTTTGGAGAGCTGTGCGCAGCTTTGTAAGATCATCCTCTTTCGGGTGAACATTGGAAAGATCAAAGCCTGATGAGGACGCTATAGCGCATATTATTTTCCATAAGCTGTCATCGGGGAGCGAAGTGAGCATGGAAAGAGTTTTTTTATCAAGTTTCATATATCCTCCGATTGATATGTTTTCGCCCGAACAAAGGGGCTTTGCTATCAGTATATTCCGCCACAAAAAAACAGTGAAAGGTTTTTGCAATGAAGATACTCGTATTCTCCGATTCCCACGGAGCATATCACAAAATGAAAAAAGCCGCAGATCTCCACCCGGATTCCGATATGATCATTTTCCTGGGAGACGGGCTTTACGATGCGGATACACTTTTTGAAGAGAAAAAGACTATAGCCTGTGTCGGGGTGAAAGGAAACTGCGATCTTGTCTCTGCATACGGAGCCAACACCTACCTCGATGAGCAGACCGTGGATATCGGCCAAACGCGCATATTCTGCACTCACGGTCATAAATACCATGCAAAATCCACACTTATGAATCTTTTGTACCGTGCGCAGGAAAAGGAGGCACAGCTTTGCCTCTACGGACACACCCACATTGCCTTGGAAAGCGTTTTTGACGAAGTGAGACTTTTCAATCCCGGCAGCGTCAGAAACGGTGAATACGGTATTATATATATTGAAAACGCTGCGGTGTGCACCTCACACGCTAAATTATAAAAAGGAACGCTTATCATGATAAAAAACGAACTTCCCAAAACAGAACTGACCCTTAAGGACTTCCATTACGATCTTCCGGAGGAAAGGATAGCCCAGACTCCCATAGAGCCCCGCGATTCCTCCCGTCTCATGGTCATAGACAGAAAAGGAGGCACCACCGAACACAAGATCTTCAGAGATATCCTTGATTATATAAAGCCTTGCGACGTGCTTGTTATCAATGATACGAGAGTTATCCCCGCACGTATCATAGGACGCAGAAAAGAGAAAATGACCCCTGAGGGCATAAGAGTCCCCGTGGACAGCACAGCACCTGTTGAGCTTCTTCTTCTTAAGCAGAGAGAAAACGATGTTTGGGAAACGCTGGCAGGCCCCGGAAAAAGAGCACGAATCGGAGACATGATATCCTTCGGTGATGATCTTTTGACAGCAGAGGTGCTCGACATTATCGAGGGCGGAATGCGCGTTGTAAAAATGCGCCCTAACCAAAACAGCTTTTCCACAGTCTATGAAGCACTCCACGAGCTGGGAACCATGCCCCTCCCACCCTATATCACGGAAAAGCTTGAAAACCAGGAAAGATATCAGACCGTTTATTCAAGAGAAGAGGGCAGCTCTGCCGCTCCCACTGCCGGCCTGCACTTCACCCCCGAGCTTCTTGAAAAAATAAAGGAGAAGGGTGCCGCCATAGTTCCCGTTCTCCTTCACGTGGGCCTCGGAACCTTCCGACCCGTCAAGGAAGAAAGACTTGAGGACCATGAAATGCACTCTGAATATATCAGAGTGACAAAGCAAGCAGCTGAGGAAATAAACCGCAGAAGGGCAAACGGCGGTAGAGTTATCGCCGTGGGAACTACATCCGCAAGAACTCTGGAAAGTGCCGCAGATGAAAACGGATTTCTTAATCCCTGCTCCGCCGATACGGGAATTTTTATCTACCCCGGCTATAAATTCAAGATAGTTGATTGCCTTATAACAAACTTCCACCTCCCCGAAAGCACCCTGCTTATGCTGGTCAGCGCATTTGCCGGCAGGGAAAGAATGCTCGATGAATATAAAACCGCCGTTGAAATGGAATACCGCTTTTTCAGCTTCGGAGACAGCATGATGATCTTATGATCATGTGCGTATATGGTTGAAGAGAAACTGCCGCTTTTTTAAAAAAGGTCTGCAAAAAATTTTAAGAACGGATTTTGCCAAGATTTGCAAGGCAAAAGGTACCATAATAACAAAAAAGAAGAAAGTACACAAAAATGAACCGGCTCATTTTGTGTACTTTCTTCTTTTTAGGACCTTTTTGCCTTTTCTCTGCCTTCGCCTTATTAAAGCTCCTTTGCTGGCAAACAAGCCCTTATAAATATTTTAATATTTTCTCCTCAGCCTTTCGTAAACCGAATCAGAAAGGCTGTAGTATGCTCTGAGAGCCACGCAGAACAGTGCTATAACAAGGATAGCATTGATGATCCACGCCTCTGTCAGATATTTCATAGCTGTGAGAAGGACACAGTTTGCAAGAAGGACGATGATACCGAGTACAAGAACCGGAATAAGACAAGCCAAAATTTTTTTCTTATCGGGGCTCTTACCGTCTGCCCTTTTTGGGATCATATCAATGTGTCGGTTTATGCTTGCAAAGACGAGAACCGCAAGCAAAACTCCCGTTACAAGGAGAAGACCGCCCTCGATCCACGCATAGATCTGCATATTCTCAAACTTTTCCACAGCTCTTATCACACCGTGTGTTACCGCCTTATAAAGGCTGTCGTTCTCGCTTCTTACATAGTCCTTGGCATAATCAGCCTGAAGATACGTTCCGATGACCGAAAGCACCCCATATCCGAATGAGCTTGCCGCTCCAGCAACGGAAAGGACGGCATTTTCCCGATACATAAAAGCAAATGCGGCAAAAAACAAGCTTGCAGAAATAAATCCGGGGAAAATATTGATCCCGTCCACCGGCATATATACCAGAAGCGCCAAGCCGACAAGTATAAGAATAAAGGTATTCTTCATTCTGTCTGCAGTAAGGCGAAGGGGATCTGAAAGGACCTCTGTGCTGTATCGCTCATATATTTTTTCGCAAAGCTCATCTTCTCTTGCAACGCTTTTTATGTAGCCGGAGAATTTCACAAGCCAGGGAATACAAACGGCAAATCCCACTATCCACACAAAAATATAGAGCGGTGCGGTATAATTTCTCCAGTTGATGCCGTCAGCATAAAACTCGGTTATATTTGTCATGGAAAGGGAGGGGAGCGTGGGGATCACGCCTCCGGCCGCCCTCACAAGGAAAGCTGCCACGGTGAAATTTCTGAGAGAATTTACACCTTTGCGCTTTTCAAGCCTTGAGATCTTCTTTTGAGCCATGCTCTTTTCTGCATCATTCATCGAGGAAAGCCTTTGAGAGATGGCGGCGATCTTCTTTGCCTTTCTCTTTTTCAGCGGCATATAGAAAACGTTTTCGTTTCCGTAGCGCATTCCCAGGGAAGCGATCCCTTCAAAAAGGCGGTAAACGCCGCCGATAAAGAACACTCCCTCAGCCACAGCAAATGAAAAGGCAAACAAGGTGCCCATGGTATCATCCATGATAAAGGGAAGCAAAAAGCACATAAGCAGCTTTGCAACGGACAGCACCGTCAGATATACAAAGCTTTTCTTCGCCGCCAGGCAATCATCGTTCAGATACGCAAGGGCGCTGATTCCTGATATTATGAAAAGATATCCTATAAAATCAGGAAGGGGATCCACTATATTGATAGTGGGGTTAAAGAGGAAGATCGCACCAAGGGCGATCTTCCAAAGTGAAAGCTTATCTTTTTTAATTTTCATAGCATTATTCATCCGTGTTTCCCGCGCCGCAGCACTTTTTATATTTCTTACCGCTTCCGCAGGGGCAGGGATCATTTCTTCCCACCTTTTCGGATGCCTTTTTAACAACAGGCTTTTTCTTGAGGGTTCCGTCATTGGACGTGCTCACCGGCTTTGCCACCTGCTCACGCTGCATCGTCTGGGGGCGAGGCATAACGGAAAGGAGCATTCTCACGGTATCATCGCGGATCATGGTTACCATCTCATCAAAGAGATCGCTTCCCACGATACGGTATTCGCTTATGGGATTGCGCTGTGCATAAGCCTGAAGTCCTATGGATTCCATAAGACCGTCCATAGCCTCCAGATGATCCATCCATTTTTGGTCAACGTTGCGAAGAAGAACAACTCTTTCAACCTCGCGGAAATCCTCTTCTCCGAAAAGGTTTTGCTCCTTATCGTTATAAAGAGCCATAGCTCTGTCTGTAAGCGTTTTCCTGATGTTTTCTCTTTCCTCGGAAGCATTGGTGCCAAGGGAGGTGAAATCATCGGCACGGCACAAAAGACCCATATATTTTGATCTGAGCCCGTCAACGTCCCACATAGCCATATCCTCCTCGTGGAGATATGCCATGACCGCATCATCAAGGGTAGAGTTGATCATGGAGATCATCTTATCACGAAGGGAGCCGCCCTCAAGAACCTCCTGACGCTGCTTGTAAATAACAGTTCTCTGCTGATTCATAACGTCATCGTAGGCAAGGACGTTCTTTCTTCTCTGGAAGTTCTGATCCTCAAGACGCTTCTGCGCGCTCTCGATGGAGTTTGAAAGAATACGAGCATCGATGGGAGTATCCTCAGTGATACCCATTCTCTGGACCAATGCAAGGATCCTGTCGCTTCCGAAGAGGCGCATAAGGTCATCCTGCATGGAAAGATAGAAACGGGACTCACCCGGGTCGCCCTGACGGCCGCTTCGACCGCGGAGCTGGTTATCTATACGGCGCGCATCGTGGCGTTCGGTTCCGATAACGAAGAGGCCTCCTGCAGCGCAGACCTTTTCTGCCTCGGGGCGGATCTCCTCCTGATATTTGTTATAAAGCTCCTTGAAATGATCCCGAGCGGCAAATACCTCCTCGGAAACAGACTGGGAAGAGCCTGTTGCAAGCATTATCATCTCTTCCTCATAGCCTTCTTTTCTCATCTGCACCTTTGCAAGAAACTCTGCGTTACCGCCGAGGAGGATGTCCGTTCCTCGTCCTGCCATATTGGTAGAAATGGTAACAGCACCGAATTTACCTGCCTGAGCTACGATCTCCGCCTCTTTTTCATGGAATTTTGCATTCAGCACGTTATGAGGAATACCTGCGGCACGGAGCTTTTTGGAAAGAGCCTCGGATTTTTCAACGGAAACAGTACCTACAAGCACAGGCTGACCCTTTTCGTGGCACTCCTTGATCTGAGCAATGATCGCTTTCTCCTTGCCGGCAACGGTGGTATATACCACGTCGCTGTGATCCTCGCGGATCATGGGCTTGTTTGTGGGCACCTCAACAACGTCCAGATTATATATTTCTCTGAACTCCTCCTCCTCGGAAAGAGCGGTACCCGTCATGCCGGAAAGCTTTGAATAAAGACGAAAATAATTCTGGAAGGTAATGGTAGCAATAGTGCGGTTTTCTCTCTGGATCTCAACGCCCTCTTTTGCCTCTATCGCCTGATGAAGTCCGTCGGAATAGCGGCGTCCGGGCATGATACGGCCTGTAAAGCTGTCAACGATAAGGACCTCGTTGTCCTTGATAACATAGTCCGTATCTCTCTTCATAATACCGTGGGCGCGGATAGCCTGGTAGATATGATGAGAGATAGAAGCATTCTCAGGATCGGAAAGATTTTCGATGCCGAAGAATTCCTCAGACTTTTTGATACCGTTGGCGGTAAGAGTACATGAGCGAGCCTTTTCATCCACGATATAGTCCTGCTCAATATTATCATGCTCAACCTTTGCATCAAGCTCCTTGATAACAAAGCGGCTCATTGTACGCACAAGGCTCTCACATCTCACGTAAAGCTCATCGGTCTTCTTTCCGTGACCGGAAATGATAAGAGGGGTTCTCGCCTCGTCTATAAGGATAGAGTCCACCTCGTCCACTATGGCAAAATTATGTCCGCGCTGAGCAAGATTTTCCTTGTATGTTACCATATTATCGCGCAGATAATCGAAGCCGAACTCATTGTTCGTTCCGTAGGTAATATCGCAGTTGTAAGCAGCCTGCTTTTCTTCCTTAGTCTGATCATGGACTATAAGTCCCGTAGAAAGACCGAGGAATTCATGGATCCTTCCCATTTCCTCCTGACCCATCTTTGCAAGGTATTCGTTAACCGTTACAACGTGAACGCCCTTGCCCTCAAGAGCATTGAGATATGAGGGGAGAACCGCAACAAGGGTCTTACCTTCACCTGTTTTCATCTCCGCAATCCTTCCCTGATGGAGAAGGATTCCGCACATTAGCTGAACTCTGAAGGGACGCTTTCCGAGCACTCTGTCCGCCGCCTCGCGCACCAATGCATAAGCCTCGGGAAGGATATCGTCAAGAGTTTTTCCACCCCTTAATTCCTCACGGAATTTATCCGTCATGGCTCTCATATCACTATCGCTCATCGCCTTGTACTTTGAGCTGAGAGCCTCTATTTTATCAACTATCGGAACGATCTTCTTGATCTGATGATCACTGTAGGTTCCGAATATCTTTGTCATAAGTCCCATTTGATTGGTTCCTTTCTTGGCAAACACAAACATTTCCTTAATATATCATTATACTACATATATATTTTTTTTCAATTACAATTTGTGAATTTTTATTTTTTTATAGACAAAACGACATGACTTTGGTATAATTTTTTTTATAAAGGAATGGTACAGCTATGAATAATGTAAATATCGTTTTGGTTGAGCCTGAGATACCTCAAAACACAGGCAATATCGCCCGTACCTGCGCGGTCACCGGTGCGGCTCTCCATCTTGTGGGCCCCATGGGATTTAAGATCGACGATACGAAGCTCCATCGTGCCGGCCTTGATTATTGGCACAGCCTTGATATATTTTATTACGACTCTTTGGAGGATTTCTTTTTCAAAAATCCCGATTGCGATTTTTACTGCTTTTCTTCAAAGGCACCGAAGAATTACACAGAGGTGCAGTACCCACTGCCTGTATACATAATGTTCGGGAAGGAAACCAAGGGCCTTCCCGAAGATTTCCTTTGCGAAAACTACGAAAAGTGCGTACGCATCCCCATGCGTGACGGCCAGCGGTGCTTAAATCTTTCAAATGCCGTGGCCGTGGGAGCTTACGAGGTTCTCCGCCAACATTCATTCCCCGAGCAGAAATATGAGGGCTCTCTCGCCCCAAAGAATAAAGGAGACAAATTATGAGAATAGTTTTCCAGGGTGATTCCATCACCGCCGGTTGCCGAGATCACGGCAATCCCTTTGACTTCGGCGAAGGCTACGTTCGCTACGCTATCGAAGCTATCAAGAGCCGCCACCCCGAATGTGAGTTTGAGTTCTACAACCACGGAATCAGCGGTCAGCAAACATGGGATCTCACCCAGCGATGGGATCGCGACTGCACCGATCTGAATCCCGATTTTTTCTCTCTGCTCATCGGCATCAACGATATCTGGCACAGAGCAGATGCACGTGTTCCCTGGCTGTCCAATGAGGATTTCGAGAAGAACCTCCGCTTCCTTCTCACCGAGGTCAAGGAAAAGACCAACGCTAAGATCCTCATTCTCGAGCCCTTCCTTCTTCCCACAGAGGACAAGGACTGGTTCAGAGAGGACCTTAATCCCAAGATCGACGTTATGAGAAAGCTTGCCCGTGAATTTGCCGACCTCTATATCCCCCTGGACGGTATCTTTGCCGCCGCTTGCGTCACTGCCCCCTCCACCTGCTGGTCCGAGGACGGAGTTCACCCCAACGAAGCAGGAAGCCGCCTCATCGCCCGCCACTATGCGGATGCTTTCGATAAGCTTTTTTACTCTATAAAGTAATTTTTTCAAGTAAAAAAGGACTGTAAAAAATCCCGAAAAAAGAAAAACAAGGTTCATCGGAAACGGTGAACCTTGTTTTTATATGCAAATATTGAGAAATGCGGAAAATAATCTCACTTATTTTGGTGTGTCTGCCTCTTTTCTGTTCCTTTTTGCCTTTTTGCTATCGTGGTTTTCTTAAAATTCCTTTGCTTCTTTCCTTTCAAGGAAAGAACGATAAAACCCGTGTCCGCTCTGTCAACGCACAGGGCGTTGACCTATGTTAGGCTTCCCCTCGCGAAGGTAAAGCAAGTGCTAACTGTAGCCTTAGCTACTTCGCTACGTCAACGCACAGAGCGTTGACCTATGTTAGGCTTCCCCCAAGATTCGGGGGAAGCTGTCAGCGTAGCTGACTGAAGAGGGTTGAAAACCGAAAATGCAGGAAAAATCAACCCTCATCAGTCTCTCCCATATACAAATCTGCAAATAAAAATATCTCCGGGAATAAA